>CBDTZI010000014.1:0-17639 GCA_965364865.1 uncultured bacterium
CGGCGCTGCGCTGGGCGCGCATCCTGCGGCTGCTGGGCCACCGCGTACACATCACGCAGGAATTTCAAAACGGTCGACACGATCTGCTGATCGCGCTCCATGCTCGTCGCAGCGCACCGTCGATGGCGCGATTCGCACGCTTTTTTCCGGATCGGCCGATCATCCTTGCGCTGACCGGAACCGACCTGTACAAGTCCATTCATACGAGCCGGCAATCAGCTGATTCTCTACGGTGGGCTACCCGCCTCATTGTTTTACAACCCCTGGGTCTGAATGAGCTGTCGAAAAAATACCAAAAGAAAACAAGGGTCATTATCCAATCCGTGGATCCACCCAGAGGTACGTTTCTGCCTGGAAAAGATATTTTTGAAATTGTCGTGGTCGGACATCTCAGACCCGTGAAGGATCCGTTTCGTGCCGCTATGGCGTCCCGATGTTTACCCGCGAATTCTCGAATGCGCATTGTGCACATCGGTTCGGCGCTGAGCGAGTCGATGGTACGCAGGGCCACCTCTGAGTCTAAAACCAATGCGCGATATCATTGGGTAGGGGAGTGGAATTCGTTGAAAACGCGAAGACAAATCGGACGAAGTCGACTGCTTGTGTTGACGTCCAAAATGGAGGGCGGTGCCAACGTGATCTGCGAAGCACTGGCCATGAAAGTCCCGGTGATATCTTCACATATTGCCGGCTCGATCGGACTGCTGGGCCGTGACTATCCGGGATATTTTCCAACGGGAGATACCAAAGCGTTGGCAAAGTTGTTGTACCGGGCGGAAACCGATCGTACATTTTATTCCTCTCTCAAATCGCACGGAAGGAAAATTTCACCCATGATGAAACCCGCCCGCGAAAAAAAGTGCTGGGCAGATCTCTTGCGGGAATTTCCCTCTTTGTAAGGCGAACCGTAAAATATAGGTTTACCGTAACCTTTACAGCCGATTTCATAGGCTTATGATTTCCAGGGCGAGTGGATGTTTTTTGAGCTTTTGATGGTCTGGATACGTAGTATGCACGGAGTCCATGCAGCACTGACCCTTTGGAATGTGGCATGCACGTGCGTAAGAGAAATGTAATGGCTGATTTGCTGACGATTGTCATACCGGTATTTAACGAAAGAGGAACTCTGGAGGAATTGGTTTCCAGGGTGCTGGCGGTGGAGCTGGAAATCGATCGCGAACTCATTCTCATTGACGACGGAAGTGATGATGGCACACGCGATCTCTATCCGACGATCCAGAAACGCTGGCCCGACGAAAAAATATCGGTCGAATTGCTTTCCAGCAATTGTGGCAAAGGTGCGGCTATTCGTCACGGGTTTTCCATGGCCCAGGGCGACATTATCATCATACAGGACGCCGATCTGGAATATGATCCACGCGACTATCCGCGACTGTTAAAGCCGATTCTGGAAGGAAAAGCCGATGTCGTATACGGATCTCGCTTCATCGGGTCTGAATACCACCGTGTTCATCTGTTCTGGCATATGATCGGCAACAAAGCGTTAACCCTGCTTTCCAATATGATGACCAATCTCAACCTCACGGATATGGAGACTTGTTACAAGGTGTTCCGTCGTGAGGTGGTCCAATCCTTCACTCTCAAAAGTGACACCTTTACAATCGAGCCGGAATTGACCGCCAAGGTCGCCAGAGGAAAATGGCGGGTATACGAAGTGGGAATCAGTTACGCCGGTCGGGACTACGCCGAGGGCAAGAAAATCGGCATGGTCGACGGGTTCAAAGCCTTGTGGGCGATCCTGCGATTTCGTCTAAGTGATTAGCCCTGAATCATCTTCAATGAATATCGACTACGTGTACGGTGTACGCAAATCTCGCGTCGTAAAAGAAAATCAACAGATAAAGAATGGTGGGATGAGAATTATACAGGTTGTTTACGATTTCGCGCAATACCTATGGCACCCAGACCGAGCAGACCTAACCAGACCGCTCCGGGAAGGGGGGTTTGGGCGGTGATGAGTGCGATGCCGCTGCCACTTTGTGTGATGGTGGAATTGGTTAAGTGAATCAATTCGCCGTCGTTGCTTCCCGCCCACAAATCTCGCATGGAACCAACATACGTTTCTGTCGATCCCGTTTCGGTTTGCGGTAGTGACAACGTGCCATCAGTTTGATTCGAGTAAGAGGTGTTCGAAGTTACTTCGACATCGTTCAGGCTATCGCTGCGAATAAACGAAAATGTATATTTGTCAGAAGATGAAGAATCGCGAAGTCGACTGGTTGAAAGCCATGCATCTGAAGTATTGGAGGCATCCAGGAATCGTATCCTCGTAGAGGATTTGATTTCGTAATCTGCGCCGGAAGATCGCGGAGCGGTGGCCATCGCAACGCTTTGCATGAATAGCGTTGCGCAACATAATGCCATGGCTTGGCACATCAGTTTTGTTTTCAACTTGCGCATCATTGAATATCCCGCGCACGCACTACACCGTGCGTACACATAAAATACGACACCGGATGGTCCATACACCAACCAGCCTCAACCTCCGATTCTAGCCAGATATCAAGCCTTCTGCAAGGGATTTCTTTATAAATTGAAGAGATTTTTTATTTAATCGGACCATGGAACAGACAAAAAAAACGCTCCTGTTGATCCATTAAACTTCCCGGAATCACCTGCTGTGAATTGTGAAAAAAGGGTGTTTGCGTGGGTAAGGGGGGAGTCTGGCTGATTTGTTCTACTGGCAAGTGGATTTTCGAGGAATTGGCGCAATATTTGCGCAAAAAATGAGCGGCTAACCGGGGGGCGAAGAATGGTTTAGCCGCTCACGAGAGAACAGTCGTTGGTATTTTTAGGAAAATCACTTTTTATCGTAAGCGAGAATTTCCCCGTTATTGTCTTTTTATCTATTTCTTTGTGCGTCGAGTGACGCCCACACCGAACAGGCCAAAAGCACCTAGCAGAACCGCCGCCGGAACAGGTACGATTGTTGTGGTTGCCAGGTCTGATCCTTCGCCGCCGACTCCCTGGAATCGAACGCCAAAGTTAAAAGCACCCGCCGTTCCGCCTACAGATAACGCATCCAGGAAAGAAGAATCGCTTAAACCATTTAATCCCGAGCCAGTGACCGCTAGTGTAAATGTAGTGGTATCACCAATATGGATTTTGGGCGATGTCGGTCCGCCAGTGCCGTCGGTGATGAAAGCGTTGACCGTGTCATTATTCATCACGCCAAAGTCGAAATCACCCGCGGCGTTGGGTGTGGAGATATTATTGGTATCATATCTGGCATACCACTCAGCCACATTGGGTGGGCTGGCGAGTTGGGTAGTTGCTTGAGCACCGGCATCATCAACATCACCACCAATGCTTGTGATCGTGAAGGCACCAGGTGTATTGAAAGCAAATGCAGTAATAAATGCACCCGCTGTGTCGCCACTATCTAATGTTGTGTTAGTGATAGAAATGGTTATCGTACCACTATTAGGGTCGATGGCAGTATAGCCGAAAGAGATATTGGCGGTTACGCCGGAATTGACCAACCCCCCCACATCGAACGATACCGCCGCGTTGGCAGTTGCCGCCGACAGCAAAATTGCTGTAATACCAAGTAATTTCATGTACTTCATAGGATATTTCCCCCTTCTATTCATCAACAAATAGAGTTGATCTTCTTCCCAAATGTTTCAAAAAACGTTGCTTCCAGTGCCATATCATAATCGTTTTGCACTAGACTTGTCAATTCTTAATTGTATTTTTTGTGGAATAATTTGTAAAATGTTTTCAACCTTACAAAGCTTAAACATCCTATAATCATAGCCTATTTCTTAATACCGATAATGGGCTCGGATTTGTTGATTCCTGTGGACATGGCGTAGAAAACATGATCCGCATGTCGTTTAGTCGTGCAGGAAAGTCGTGCTGGAACTGTATCATCTGTTTCGGTTAGGGTCGGGGAATCAAGTAAGGAATGTATCAGGCATGAGGGTGACGGCAGCATAACAGAGCGGTTTCGCTGCGAGTCTTGTACCACTTTAACCAAGGTTTATCTATTGCAGATTGTAGGCTGATTCAGGCTGAGTGATGATATAGGGAACGCAACGTGTTCTTGATATCGATTATCCAATCAGTCGATTGCTATCGTGACTCCCATCTTCAAGATTCTCATCGATAATTTCTGAAAATAATGGACGTGAGTCAGCGATTGGCCGATTATTATAGGATGTTATCCATATACAAAACCCACGATCACACGCAATATGTTAAATGGTTATTCCTCCCAATCATGGTGGCTTCGTTGGCCATGTTCCCCGGTTGCAAAAGTACCGATTCTCGCATTTCGTTACATGAGCTGGTAGCGAAAGAACGTGTTCTGTCTGAGATGCCTCCACAATCGCAACCGGGAGAATCCATTTCCGATTCCAATGACCCGTTGGGGCCCTATCGTGTGGGTTCGGGTGATGTTCTTCGTGTCACCGTGACCAGCGGTGATCAGCGAGAAGCCGCCGCCGCCGTTCAGACGCGGGTCGATCGCAGGGGTGAAATTGAGCTTTTTCTGGTGAGTGCGATACGCGTCTTGGATCTGGAGCTGGAGGATGTGGAAGACTCGATCCGTTCAGCATATGTTCCCAATGTCTATCGATCTGCGGTCGTTCATGTGGAGCTGGTATCCTATGATGCGACGAATGTGCTGGTGATCGGGGCTGTTATTGAGCCAGGTTTAATCGCGCTACGTCGAACCGAAAGAAACATGCTTTATGCGATTGATGGTGCTGGCGGGGTAGCCAATATCGCGTCGGGTCGAGTGACTTTGCGGAGAATCGGCAATCCCAAAGATGAGGCGACGTTTGATCTGACCGACCCAATGCAATTGCAGCGGGCATTGTCGATTCCGCCACTTCAACGGGGCGATATCCTTGAAGTTCATGCGGCTCAGCCCAATACCGTTTTTGTGGGTGGCCTGGTGAACCGTGGATCCCCACAGGCGTATCCGCCGGGAACCCGTGTTACGATTTTGCAGGCGTTGGCCGCGGCTGGTGGGTTACGGACAGACGTGATGCCAAGTGAAGGTACTCTTATTCGACGGCTTCCCGATGGTAGTGAAGCACATGTCAAACTCGATCTCGATCGTCTAGCTTGTGGAGACGATCCCAACATTATGTTGGCTGCGGGTGATATTTTGTGGGTTCCCGAAACATTTGAGACGAGGCTTCGAGATTTTATCAACCGCAACTTTTTTATTCGTGCAGGCGTGAGCGTGAATTACAACGTGACCGGTATCGAATTTTTGAACCGGGCGTCCTCGCAAAACGCACGATTGGGCGGTTCAAATTTGCAGGATTCATTTGATCCACTGGGATTTTTGGGTCGCAATACACTTCTACAGGGTTTGAGCACATCACCCTAGTTGAAGCGATGATCGTGATTAAACTACAGCGCATTGTGTGGGTGCGGGTTGCGTCTGCCCAGGCTGCGTTTTTCCGGCCTGCGATTCCTCGATGAGTCTATCGATAAGCACCACCAACTGATCCAGTTGTGGTTTAGTGATCTGGGCGTCGGCTCCGACCGCCTGGCATTTCTTCAAGTTGTCCATGCTGACCAGCGAACTGAAAATGACAACCGGCATCGTCGCCATCTGCGCGTTTTCTTTGATGCGACGCGTCAGATGTAAGCCGTCGGTACGCGGCATTTCGATATCGGTGATGAGTATGTCGTATGTGATGCGTCCGTTGTCCTTGAGATCCTGCTCCATTTTGCGCCATGCCAGCTCGCCATCGTTGCAAACCGTGATGTTGTTGTAGCCAGCTTTGACCAGGTTGGATCGAATTAATTTACGCATCAAAGGTGAATCTTCCGCAAACAGAATGCGTTGATCTTCACGAGCGATGGAGTGCTCGATTTTTTTCCCGTTTTCTTCAAAAAGGTCTACCCCGCTGACTTCAAAGATCAATCTTTCAAAGTCGAGCATGGATACCATTTCCTCATTGATAAACGCGATGGAGGTGATCGGAGATTGATTGACCCCGTCCATATCGGGTACGGATTGTACACTCTGCCAGTTCACCCGGTAGATCTGCTCTACGTCGCGTACAAAAAATCCCACGCGTGCATCGTTAAATTCCATGATGATAATGCGACCGGTCGAGAGATCCTTCATCGTTGTCATCCCCAGGCAGCATTGTAAATCAACCAGCATCGTCACGGTGTTGCGCAGTTGAAACGCCCCAAGGATTGCGGGATGAGATTCGGGAAGAGCGGTGATATTTTGTGTTTCAACGACCTCACGCACTTTCGCGACGTTTACGCCGTAGCGCTGATTTCCGAGACGAAAAACCAGAATTTCCAGTTCGTTCGTTCCCGATTCGAGTAAAATGTCTTGTTGCGGTTTACCGGACACGTTCATCTCCTGGTGTTCGAGGGATAGGCCTACATATGGTTGAAAGTTCCCTAGTCTATCGTCCCAAAATCGATGGTACTTGGTAGTGATTAGCCTGATTGATAGGGTATGTGGAAGTATGTATGTCGTTGATGGCTACGTCCTAAAATAGGTGTGTTTCTTGACACGTTATGAGTACAAGTCTAACGTCCAAACGTGGAGTGTTTCGTGGCGATTCAAAAAACGAACGGATTGAGTTTCCCAGCGGCCCCTGCTGTTGATGTGCGGGGTGATGTTGAAGTGAATGATGAAAAAGAGCCTGTATCTTATTGATGGTCATTATCAGATTTATCGGGCTTTTTATTCCGCACCCGATCGACTGACTTCTCCCATGGGCGAACCCACCGGTGCGATTCACATCTTCTGTATGATGCTCAGCAATCTGATTAAGACACATCGTCCTGACTATTTAGCCATGCTGATGGACGTGAGTGACGAAACCGTTTTTCGCCGGGATATCGATCCCAACTACAAAGCCCATCGAGACCCCGCTCCGGAATCGTTGCACACGCAGGCGGATCATATCGTGCGTATTATCGAAGCGTTGAAGATCCCGCTGTTTCGGGTTCCGGGATTCGAAGCGGACGATGTCATGGCTACCATCGCTCACGAACTCAAAGAAGAGGACGTCGATATTTTTTTGGTCAGTCGCGATAAGGATTTGGATCAGTTGCTGACCGAGCGCGTTCATCTTTTTGATCCGGTCAAGAATGAGGTGACAAACTCTGTCTCTTTGCTGGAGAAGAAGGGCTTTACGCCGGAGCAAGCAGTCGAGATTCAGACACTGGTGGGCGATTCGACGGACAACATTCCCGGCGTGCACGGCGTGGGAAATAAGACTGCTGTGAAGCTGATTAATCTGTATGGCTCTGCGGATGCGGTGTTGGAGCACGCGGATGAGTTGACGCCGAAAATGTCCGAGCGAGTCAAAGCGTTCAAAGATCAACTGCCGATCACGCGGCAACTCGTGACGCTTCGTCATGACGTGCCCATCACTTTTGATCTGGATCAATGCCTGATGAGCCGCATGGATGTCCCTTCGGTAACGCCAATTTTTGACGAACTGGGATTTACGACGGTTACGGACACTTATCATCGTCTTGTGGGTTTGTTGGGGCAAAGCGAGGGCGGTCCACCTGTCACACCTCCGCCTGCGGATTTGGGTGCCTATGAGCTGGTGGATACGGATGAAAAGCTCATAGCCTTTGCTATGGAGTTGAACAAGCAATCGGTTTTCGCCTTCGATACGGAAACGACGGGCCTGAACCCGGTCAACCATTTACTGGTCGGGATTTCTGTCTGCTGGAAATCGGGTACGGGATACTACATTCCCGTTCGAGCCGCGATGGGCAACGTGTTGCCGATCGAAACGGTAGTCGAACAATTAAAACCGGCGATGGAAAACCCCGACCTTCGCAAGGTCGGCCACAATCTCAAATATGATATTCTCGTGCTGAAGCAGGTTGGCCTAGAAGTGGCCGGGAATAATTTTGACACTATGTTAGCCAGTTTTCTGCTCGACCCGATGAGCCGCTCGCACTCGCTCGATTCATTAACCAAAGAGCTGATCGGTCACGACATGATTCCCATTTCCGATCTGATCGGCAAGGGAAAAAAACAGATCACGATCGATCAACTCGACACGCAGCAAGTTTGCGAATATGCATCCGAAGACGCTGATTTTACCTGGCAGTTATATGAGATTCTTGAGCCTCAAATGAATACGAGTCACGTCGAACCGCTCTTTCGTGAAACTGAAATGCCGCTGGTGGACGTGCTGGTGACGTTGGAGCACAACGGGATCGCGTTGGACACGAAATTGCTGGCGAAGTTGAGTGAAAAAATCGGAAAACGAATAGACGAGATCGCAGATTCGGTCCATGAATCCGCCGGTCGATCTTTCAATCTTGATTCTCCCAAGCAGCTGGGTGTGGTGTTGTTTGACGAGTTGGGTTTTAAGCCAGTCAGAAAAACCAAAACCGGCCGAAGCACCGACGCGGATACATTGCAAACCTTGGCTACGCAGTATGATCACGCGATTTTGCCGTTGATTCTCGAATATCGGGAGTTGTCCAAACTTAAGAATACATACATTGATCCACTCCCCAAAATGATTTGTAAGCGAACGGGTCGGGTTCACGCGAGTTTTCACCAAGCGGGTGTGGTGACAGGTAGGCTGTCCTCTTCCGATCCGAATCTACAGAACATTCCCATTCGCACCGAAACGGGTAAACAGATACGAGAGGCATTTATCACCGGACTTGAAAATCATCTTCTATTGGTAGCTGACTATTCGCAGATTGAACTTCGTCTCCTGGCTCATTTTTGTCAGGATACGGCCCTGATGGAGGCGTTTCGCAGTGGTCAGGACATTCATCGAACGGTCGCCGCACAGGTGAACGGGGTGGAACTTGATGACGTCACCTCGCAGCAGCGAAGTGCAGCCAAGGCGGTGAACTTTGGAATTATCTACGGTCAGTCTCCGTTTGGACTCGCACGATCGCTGAGCATTCCCGTCGGCGAAGCTCGGGCGTTTATCGATACCTATTTCACGCGCTACCCGGGGATCAGGCTCTTCATCGATCGATGTATCGACGACGCCAAGCGGACCGGCTATGCGGAAACCATATTGGGTCGTCGCCGCCCGATCCCTGAATTACAATTGCGAAATCGCAATCAGATATCGTTTGGTGAGCGGATCGCCGTCAACACTGTCGTACAGGGGTCCGCTGCGGATTTGATCAAGCGGGCGATGATTGACATTCATCAGGAAATATTGAGCGGGAATCTGCCGGCGAAGATGTTGATTCAAGTGCATGACGAGTTAGTGTTTGAGGTGCCGGAGGAAAGAGTTGAATTCGCGGCTGATCTGGTTCGGGATAAGATGCAAAGCCCATTCGAGCTGGACGTGCCGATCGAAGTGGATATCGCCTGGGGTCGAAACTGGGCACAAAGCAAGTAATTCATTTCTCATTGTTGGATGATTCTCCTACTTTTGTACGATTGAGATAAACGTGGGCGGATGGATAAGTATCAACGATGTAATAGGTTGTTAAACATGTAAGAAGTCGTGGTGTTGACGTTGCCATTTCCCCTGTTCGCCGGTACAAATAATAGACCTGCGTAGGGTCATCCGGGGCGCTTTCTCATCGTGTCGACGATCGTATCTAGAGCGTATCTTTTACAATCGCGGATTCACTTTTGTGTCTCAGAAGCTGGAGGATTTTTGTGCGAAATTCGGTCTGGTTGCCTGGTGTTCTCGTCCTGTCGATGGCTCTTCATTTATCGGCTGGGGCAGGGGTGCAGGCACAAACCGATCCACCACAGAATCCACCCTCCACATCTACCGAATCAGCCGATTCAACAGAACACGCCAATCAGTTAAAGACCTGTCGTGAGGGAATTCTTGACGTGCAGGCCCGTGCCACGGATCGACAACGGTGGGTAGAAATGTTGTTTTCCTATCAGGGAGAACAGGCCAAGTCTCTGATTATTGAACTTTTTCAAATGTCAGATCGTCCTGAAGTTCAACAGACCTTGTGCGAGGTGTTGCGGAGTGACGTGCGAAGCCATCCGAACCGAATCAGTGACGATTATCTCGAGCCGTTAATCCGTCTACTCGGTGCCGCTCAGGATAATCTTCGACAAGCTGCGTCTTTCACACTTTCCGATTTTCCGGGTGGACAAGTACCCATACGCCTGGGACAGATCGCTGCGGATGCTCAGGAAACTCGTATCAAAAGATTAGCTGCGATTGATGCCTTGGCCCCCAACATTCACAGACGCGACGTGGTGCGGCAGTTGATCCAACTGCTGGATGTCGATGATCGAGAGATTGCATCTCGGGTGATGGATCGTCTGGAAGTCGTCACGTTGGAAACGTTTGGTAATAACCCGGAGCGATGGCGGTTGTGGTGGGTTGAAAAATCGCAACTCAGCAACGAAGCCTGGCTGGGTCAACAGCTCAACATCTATCGTAATCGATGGCGCAAACTTCAAGAGGAATTTTCGACTTTCAACAACCAGGTTCGTCACGATCGTGAAGAAATTGTTGTCCAGACCCAACATTTTCAGCGTGAACTTTTTCGGGCGTACAGTCCCGAACAGCGATCCATCCGTCTGGTCGAGTGGCTCGATTTTGCACCCCCGGTCGTACAGATGACCGCACTGGAAATTATTAAATCGCAGATTGCGGATGAGGGGAAAAGGCCTCAAGGTCAAGTGTTGGCGGCTTTGTTGAGGCTTTTGAACCATCCGTCGAATTCGATCCGGCGTGAGGTGTTGCAAATTGTTCAGACGTTGAACGATCCGGAGGTGGTGGAGGCGGTGTTGGCCCGTCTGGAACAAGAAAAGGATTCCTCGATTCGGCACACCTTTTTGAAAGCGATCGGCCACTTGAATTCTTCCGCAGCCATCCCGGCTTTGATCCGGGAGATCGCCAACGAGCAAGCCAGCGATGAGTGTGTCGCGGAAGCGGCGATTGCCCTGGGGCAGATCGCACCGGGTGATGGTGAAGTGTTGGCGTTGCATGATCCGGTGTTACCGTTGAAAAATCGTTACCTGTCGATTTCTACAGATCAGCTGGAGTTAAAAGCGGCATTGCTGACGGCGATGGCTGGCGTGGGTGATGCAGCTTTTATACCGGAGTTGATCGACGCGGTTGAATCGGACGATCCCAATGTGTTGCAACCGGCAATTCGTGGTCTGCGCGCGATCGGAGATCAATCCAAGTTGATACGCTTTCGAGCATTGATGAGTCACGCTGATTCCATGGTGAGATTGGCTGCGACGGAGGCGGTGGGTGAGCTGGGCCGTGAAGATGCGGACCTGGAAACAATTCTGACCAGACTTCAACCAGCCATGGAACCCAACGACCTGGTTCGTTCTTCCGCGTGGCTTAGTATGCAATTGTTTATGAATCGGCGTTCCATTGAAGAGCGCATCGAAGCTTCGCAGCGTCTGCGAGATCAACCTGATCTCGAAATTCGTTATTTGCTGGAATTGGTTGAAACTTTTTCTTCGTCCAACAGCGACAAGACACATCTGGAAAAAGTGCTTGACCGGCTTGCCAGGGTCATGACCCAACAGAACAAATATGCACAGTCCGTTCCCTATCTTCGGCAATTGTATCAAATAAAGAAGGGGCGTGGTCAGGGTGTTGCTCAGGAGATCGGGCTTGTCTGGTTGGGGGCTGTGTTACGCAGTGCGTCGCCCGGTGATGTTGCTGATGTGATTCGCCAGCTGGGTCAATCAGCGAACGAAAAAGACAATCTCAAGATCATGACGACGATTATCGATTATCTTGATTCGGATGAGATGGCCGTTAGCTCAGAGCGAACACAAAAGTTGCTTGGTTCTTTGCAATCGATTACTGCGGACGGCTGGGGTGAGGTGTGGTCGCAGGCATTGGATCGCTGGTCACTGCGATCAAAGCCACTGGCCGAAAAAACTAAGCTTCAAAACAACTCAGATCAACATTAAAATTTTTTCGGGGTAGGCAAATTATCCAGATTCGATTCACCGGGTGTTGGGAGATCGGCGCGGGACAATTCTTTGGGCTGGCTGTCAACGATATCCTTTGAAGCGGGTGGGGCGGAAGTGAGATCGTGAGAATATACGGTGTGCCCCGCATCAACCAGGGTGCGCTCGCGCCTGGCTAGCTTCAAGTCCTCGTCCACCATCATGTGACACAGTTGCTGCATCGTGACTTTCGGCGTCCAACCCAGCGTGGTCATGGCCCGCGTGGCGTCGCCCTGAAGAATGTCCACTTCGGTCGGACGCAGATATCGTTCGTCAAATTTCACGTGTGTTTGCCAGTCCAGTCCAAGATAGCCAAACGTTTCCACAAGGAAATCGCGCACGCTATGACAGACTCCGGTCGCTACGATGTAGTCATCCGGCACCTCGTGTTGCAGCATTAACCACATCGCCTCCACATAATCTTCCGCGTATCCCCAGTCGCGTTTGGCGTCCAGATTTCCTAGATAAAGAAAATCCTGCAAGCCGAGTTTAATGCGGGTGGCGGCCCGCGTTATTTTTCGAGTTACAAACGTCTCACCCCGGCGCGGCGATTCGTGATTGAATAAGATACCGTTGCACGCGAACAGGTCATACGCTTCGCGATAGTTGACCGTCTGCCAGAAAGCATGAACTTTCGCACAGGCGTAGGGGCTTCGCGGATAAAATCGGGTGGTTTCGTTTTGCGGAACTTCGGAAACCTTACCAAACATCTCGCTGCTGGATGCCTGGTAAAAGCGAACTTGTTTGCCACTGGCGCTTTGATAATCGCGTATCGCTTCGAGCAGGTGCAGCGTGCCGATCGCGACGACCTCCGCGGTATACACCGGCTGATCGAAGCTGGTTCGTACATGAGATTGAGCCGCCAGATTATATATTTCGTCGGGCTTCACTTCGGTGATGATGCTTCGCAGATTGGTCGCATCCATTAAATCGCCATAGTGCAAACGCAATCTGACGTTGTCTTCGTGGCGGTCCTGATAGAGATGTTCCAGTCGCTCGGTAGTAAAGACGCTGGCGCGACGAACAATGCCATGTACGAAGTAGCCCTTACTCAGCAGCAGTTCCGCCAGATAAGAGCCATCCTGGCCTGTAATGCCCGTGATTAGCGCGACTTTGTTCAACCCGATCCCTTTCTGTGGGTGATACAGCGGTTTTTATTCCCGCACCGTCTGGAGTTTACCTTTATCCATCGTATCGGTATTTGGCCTGCCTGGTGGCGAGCGGAAACCGTCATTCCCATTAGAAATCGCACCGCCCAGCCAGTTATGAACGGGGATTGCGGTTATGGTTTGCAGGAGATTGGTGGTGACGTTTGCGAAGACGCCAGCGGAGTTACTGACGATGATGGCGTCTGAGGGTTTCCCCAGCGCTAGTTGAAGATCGACAATGGGAATGCCGCGATATTTACGGCCGTGGGCGGCGAACCGGTCGTCGCCGATGCATTGAACGATTAATCCTGTGTTCATGGATGCCTGGTAAAACGCGTAGATGTTTTTGCCCAGATCGGCGAATACAACTCGTCTCATACCCTGATCGAACAGCGTTTGCATTCGTTGCTGCAGGAAGTTCCAGCGATAAAAATGTTCAAACGATTGTGGTGATAATCGCCGCTGGCGGTAGAGTTTTCGTTCAATGACACATCGCCATTTACCCGCGCGAACACCGCGAGTGTAGGCCTGATCGTGGTTTTCTTTTTTGGCTAACCAGTAGTATCGCTGCAGACAATCCTGCAGGTAAATTTTATAATACTCATTGGGCATGTACCGGGCGAGGACGCGAAGATTGTTTCGTATATCGTAAAACGTGGTTCGCTCGTTTTTTCTCGCCTGTACGGTTTTAAGATGATCGACGTGCAGGTCATCAAACATTTTCACTTTCCAGCCGGCGTTCACGAGTCGAAAAGTTAAATCATATTCTTCGGCCTGCATGAAAAAAGATCGGTCTAATCCGCCGGCTTCGCGCAATGCCTGTGTTCTAAATCCAATTCCACACCCTAAAAATATGTCTGGCAACGCGCCACCTTCCAGACGTCCATCGGGCAAGTGAACCTGAAAACCGGCGGCTCCGAGTTGTGGATCGTTTTGAAAGTGTTCCATCATACGCGAAAGTGAACCGGGCTGTGGATAGGAATCATCGTCGAGGAAGAGAATGTAGGGGCTGCGTGCTTTGCTTACGCCGTAAGATTTGGCGCAACTACCGGCGTTGCGTCGCAACGGAATCAACACATCGACCCGATCGCGGATCGCTTCCGGTGTGCCGTCGGTCGATTGATTATCCACTGCGATGATTTCATATTCATCGCGTGCCAATCCGCAGTTCGTCAGCTTGGCGAGCGTGTTGCGAACGACGTCAAGCCGATTGTGCGTGGCGAGGACGATACTGATTGTGGGTTGTTTTTGATCGTTCAAATTTTTCCCATCTCGTTAGTTTTATATCGGCCAACCACCCTGTTGAAGTGAAAATCAAAGGGTCGAGGGTGCGTGGATTGCTTCGAGGAAGCGAAAATTCAAGATTCGGTTACACTTTCACCATGTCGAAACGCATCGGACTATACGGCGGTAGTTTTAACCCGATTCATCGCGGGCACGTCACCCTGGCGAAGGAAATCGCGGGTCATTTGCGTCTGGATCGTGTGATTTTTCTACCCACCGCCACACCACCACACAAACAAAATCATCCGTTGCTGGATGCTGGTCATCGGGCGGAAATGGTGAAATTGGCGATCGCGGACGAATCTATTTTTTCCATCAGCGATTATGATTTATTACGCGACGGGCCAAGTTATACGATCGACACCGTCACGCATTTTCAACAAGAGTTGGGGTCGGATATTTCGTTGTATTGGCTGATCGGGGCGGACTCACTGGCGGAATTAATCTCCTGGCACCGTGTGTGTGATCTGATCGATGCGTGTCAGATTGTGACCGCTGCGCGACCCGGATGGGACTCGGTCGATTGGCCACCGCTGGAGGAGGTGATTGGCCGACCGCGTGTGAAGAAACTACAGAAGGGGATTGTAAAAACACCGCTGATTGATATTTCTTCCACTCATATTCGCTCACAACTCGCCCACGGGAAACCCATAGACGATTTTGTACACCCATCTGTCGCGAATTATGTAGAAAACAACAATTTGTACAGGTAGAATGAGATGTTTCAGGAATAAATCGTTCCCGCCGGGGATTTATTTAAGAGCATTGCATACTGATATGGCTCAACACGCTTTTTTTTCAACACACTCAAGGAGTGCGTCAGGCCAAATGGGGAATCTGGGTTGAAAGACAAACGCCGTTTACTTGTATCCATTTTATTACTGATTGCGGTTTGCATCGTCTACGGTGGAGATCGTTTCGGGAGTGTCGTGCAAGCGCGTTCAGAACAAAAAAATGCCAATCCCTCGCAGGATTTGTCTCAGGTGCGTGCGCATGGTGAGTTCCCTTCCGACCCGCCCGCGGTCAGGTCGACAGAAATTCCTGAGGGCGTGGTAGCGGGCAATGGATTCGTCGAGCGCAATGGATTTGTCAGTATGCAGGTGAACGTGAACGAGTTCGGTAATATTCCCGGCGACGCAGCTAACGAACCCTCCATCGCGATTGATCCGACCGCAATGAATACGGTGGTGATCGGATGGCGACAGTTTGACTCAATACATTCAGATTTTCGGCAGGCCGGTTATAGTTATAGTCACGACGGTGGATTGAGCTGGGTTTTTCCTGGCGTTTTGACGACGGGTGTTTTTTCTTCTGATCCGATATTAAATTACGATGCGGAGGGTCGGATATATTATTACTCTCTTCAGTTTACACGCGGGCCTGGCAGTTGGGCGTGTTATATGTTTCGGTCCGAGGACGGGGGCGTCAATTGGCCTCAAGAGGTTTACGCGTATGGCGGCGATAAAGCCTGGATGACCATCGATCGAACGGGAGGCATCGGTCATGGAAATGTATATGTTTTTTGGAGTAATGGTGCGAGCTGTTGTGAAGGTACATTTACTCGATCGGTGAATGGGGGTTCTGTTTTTTCATTTCCGACAGCTGTTTCATCAAGTCCACAATGGGGCACATTGGATGTGGGTCCAGACGGCGAGCTTTACATTGGCGGAAACACACCCAGTGGTATACAAGTTGTCAAATCGATGAGTGCGCAAGATCCTAATAAAAATCCAGTGTTTGAGCAGGCCGTAATCGTGAATCTTGGCGGTCCCATTACTGCCATTGTCAATGATAGCCCTAATCCCGTCGGGTTACTGGGTCAGGTTAATATCGCGGTAGATCGATCTGATGGCCCTCGGCGTGGATTTGTGTATGTACTCGCCTCGGTTGATCCACCGGGTATCGATCCGTTGGATGTCATGTTTATTCGCAGTGCCGATGGCGGATTAACCTGGAGTGATCCGATTCGAGTCAACGACGATGCTGTCGATAACGGTGCGTGGCAGTGGTTTGGCACAATGTCAGTCTCCCCGACAGGACGCCTCGATGTGATTTTTAATGACACGCGTAGTGATCCCTCCGCAACATTTTCCGAGCTTTATTATGTTCAATCCAGCGATGGCGGCTTAAGCTGGTCCACGAATGAACCGGTGAGTCCCTCGTTTAACCATTTTCTGGGATACCCACAGCAAAACAAACTTGGTGATTATTATGACATGATATCAGATACAAACGGTGCGCATATCGCATACGCAGCTACGTTTAATGGTGAACAGGATGTGTACTATCTGCGCATCGGTCAGGTGGATTGTAATGAAAACGGTGTTCCTGACGATCAGGACGTCACCGATGGAACAAGCGAGGATTGTGACGGTGATTCATTGCCTGACGAGTGTGGGCGGGATTGTAATACTAATGGCACGTTGGATATGTGTGATATTCAATCGGGTTTCAGTGAAGATTGTAATGAAAATTTTGTGCCCGATCTATGTGAGCCAAACTTTGATGGCGATGCGTTGATTGATGGTTGCGATTTTGATATTGATGGCGATGGTATTTCTAATGCAAACGATTTATGTGAATTCACTACTCTGGGAAGTGTTGTTCAGCCTGTGGGTGCAGCGATGGGTGACGGGAATCGGGATTGCGTGATTGATTGGGATGATGTCTTGGAGTTGAGAAATTGCCTGAACCAGTCCGGCCCCGGTTTTCCTACAGGTCGCGCTTGCCGAGAACGCTATGATTATGATTTCAACAGAAACATCGATTTACGCGACGTATCAAAATTCATGCTGGCTTTTGAAGGATCATAAGAATTAGCATTATCATTGGTGCTCATTGTGATCGTGTAAAAAAAGAAAACCTGCACACCCGAACAGTTTTCTGATTCGAGCGTGCGGGGTGGAGTTTTATTTTCAAAAGGTACTCAACCTTTTGTTCATCTTTACTCTTTTTCTTGACAATGTTTGTAGGGTGAGGAACGAGTCGGAAACCATCGCTTGTGTGAGATGTAGTGTGGTAATTTCCAGTCTGGTGAGTAGCGCGTATCGAACGGTGGGATCACGCGCTAAGTTGAAAAGCAGAGCCTTCAACGTTGATGAACTTCATTTCCCGATATAGTTAATCACAGAAAATCGGTCCCACATGGCCCAGGAACATGCCATAGACGATTTTGTGCATCCATCGGTCGCGAATTATGTAGAAATAAACAACTTATACCGTTAGAATGAGTTGTTTTCAGGAATAAATCGTTCCCGCCGGGGATTTATTTAAGAGCATTGCATACTGAT
>CBDTZI010000015.1:0-17581 GCA_965364865.1 uncultured bacterium
CCTTTCCACGGGTTCTTACATCGGCCATACTGATGGTATGAGCCAACACATCATCATCGACGGCAACAATCTGCTCTACGCCATGCACGCCCACGCACCCGTTCCCTCGGTGGGACGCGAAACCATGTTCAAGGTCATTGATCGCTGGGCGCGGCAAGGTGAAGATCAGGTCACGTTGGTATTCGACGGGCCCCAGCCTCGCGCCGGATTAACCCGACAGATGACGTCGAGTCGCATCGTGGTCAAATTTTCTTCACCCAAAACCGCCGACGATATCATCGTGGAGTTGATCAAGCGAGAAAAATATCCCACGGCTTTGCGAATCGTAACAGGCGATACCGCGATCAGACATGAGGCGAAACTAAGACGATGTGAACACACGACCGCGGTGGATTTTGTGGGCGAAATTTTCGATACCGGCAAGAAAAAAAGTTCGCCCGCTACACCTCGACAGGAAAAACCGCAAAGGATTTCACCACAAGAAAAACAAGAGTGGCTGGATATTTTTGATGACGGTGATGAACCTCACGATCCCGAAGATTTTGAATCCATGATGCAATAAAATAAGGTGGTTGTTTCTAAGAAGGGGGTGCCACGCCTAAGCCTCAAGGCGCCAGCATGTGTCACAAATTTCAATCAACATGGCGGCACTCCGCTTTCCCCCTTATTTGCAGGGGGGGGATTAAGGGGAGTAGGTCGGCTGCTGCCTACTATATTGGAGACTAGTTTTAGTAGCTGGTAAAAACCTCCCCCACCCACTCCTTAGCAAGGAGGGGAGCAATGATCCCAACACGAAATTATTTCGTATTATTCAAATGTTAAATAGGGTGCGATTTTTGCTACGGTTTTTGGGCCGATGCCTCGAATTTTTTCCAGATCACTCGCATCACCAAACGCAGGATCGTCTACTTCTCGATCATCTTTCTCGCCAGCCTCCATACGAAACCGTACGATCAGACGAGCGGTGGTTTCACCGATCTCCGGAAGCAAGGACAATTCCCACCATGAAGCTCTATTGGGATTGATCTCACCAGTTAATTGTTGTGGGTTTTGTACGGCGCGGTGGTGCCACAACCTTGGGGACAGGGTTACACCTGTGATGACCCATAGCATCACAAAGATCGTCCATCGTGGATTTATTCTACGAAGAGATTGAATCACGCTCACACCATCCAAGAAAAATCAACCTGAAAACGAATGGAACAGAAACGCTTTATTTTCCCGATCGTCCGGTCAGTTCTTTGCGGATTTCGAGCATCTTTTCATAAGCCACCTTGGGCGTACTGTCGGATCGTAATAATCCGCCATGCGGAATCCGTTGATCGGGGTGATCCGCCAGATTACTCCACGAAACACTTTCGACGTAGGGTTTGCTCAACGCGATTCCCACAAACGCCTCAAACCATTGCGCCTGAGTCTGTTCATTCCAAGGCTCGTGCCAGGTTCCCGCTTCCAGGGTCGAAACCGATTCAACATTCCCTGCTTTTTTCACGGAGGTCTCCGATGGAACTTGCACGGCGGTGATATGCAGCGGCTTGGAGAGTTTACTGAATTGATCCAGCACGCAGGATATCTGGAACATATCGCGCACAAACATTCCATCCTGCGGCCTACCGAAGAACATTTGTAAACCAAACGCATCAAAATGAACGGCGCTTTGAATCACCATATCCGCATACAACAACGGCGGGATCGTGCGTTGATTTCGAGCGTAATATTCACCCCAGGGACACACCATTTCCAATATGGCCGTACCATTCGGGCAAAGCTGCTTGGTCAACGCCGACGTCATCCGGGTCAGCTCCATCAATTGATCAAAATTAAAGGTGAAACAATTGTTGGCGTGAATTCCGGATATCACGTTCCACGTCTGGATGTGGCTGCTGTATCGATTGATAATCCGCCGAACGTGATCAAACGCCAGATCACGTATCGTATCAAAATCATGCTCCCAGATGTACAACCAATCGGGTACATTGTTTTCACAGAAACTGAGTAGTGATGAGCCGCGCATCGGAATTTTATGTTTCGCCAAAAGCTCAACCCACTCATCCAACGGTTGCCAGTTAAAAGATTGCTCGGTAGGTTCTATGTCTCGCCATGAAAAAGGAATTGTAGCAAAATCAAAACCCCTGGCGATCGTTTTGTGGCTTGCCGTAGAAGGCTTATCCGGATGGATCAAACAGCCAAACGTTTGTGGTTCAAACCCCTCCGTTTGTTTCCGACGCTCCAGAAAAATGTACGAATGCAACAGGCTCAACGCTTCCGACGCTTGAACCGCGTGGCTTAACGATTCATCGCCCAAGGTCGCCGCTTCTTCAGGGGTATCCGCTTGTAACGCCTTGATCAGTAAATTACGAGCATGGATGATCCGTGCATTGATTTCCGTCGCTTCATCAAACTCAAGCAATCCCCAATCTTCCAGTTTGTTATTAATTCTTATCAGCCGTCCGCGAGCTAATTCGACCTGAAGAATGTAGGGTTGCTCTCTCTCCTGAACGCGGATGGTTTCCAACAGAAACGTACCCACCCCGGTCACTTCCCAAAGCAACGCCAGACCCGCTGGCCCGGACGCTCTCTTTTTACAATGAATAATACCGTCGGTGAGTGTGATTTCGGCGCGTAAAGGTACGTCGTCTGTGCCCACGACGTAGGCACCGGATAAATTCAGCTTGTCGGCAAGCTTACCGTTTGTATTCACAATGAAGGAAAGCATGGGGGTCGCGGAAAGAACATTTCAGTAAAAAAATATTGATCAGTCCGAGGCTATTCTCGCTCGGAAACAATACAACCACAAACGCCCAGCTGATCCAAAGGACGCGATACCAATCAGACCAGGCACCCGCCATTATGCCCATTAGAGCACATTTCGTCGAGTAGCTGGAATTCGCGTGTGAAAAATGAGGTAAAATGGAACATCCGCTGAACCACAGACCTTCTGCACTGCACACATTTGCGAATTTCGTGTATAAGAGACGCCCAAGAGGCATTTGTAGAATTTAGAAGATAAAATAAACCACCCATCAATATTCGGGAGAAAAATAATGACCGTAGGCACAGATCAAATTGTCAAACAGACTAATTTTTCCAATTATCCCGTTCGTCACGGCAAGGTTCGTGATATTTACGATCTCGGAGATGAAATTCTCCTTGTCGCGACGGATCGGATCAGTGCGTACGACGTGGTCATCCCCACCGCCATTCCCGGCAAAGGGGTGATGCTCACACACATTTCCAATTTCTGGTTCGACTTTTTTGATCGAGATATCCCCCACCACCGAATCGAGGTGATTCAGGACAAGGCTCCGAGCGGTCTGGAACCCTATATGGATCAACTTCGTGGTCGATCCATGCTCTGCAAAAAAACCGAGGTCGTTCCGATCGAGTGCGTGGTGCGTGGATACCTGGCGGGTTCGGGCTGGAAGGATTATCAAAAAACATCTGCGGTGTGCGGCATTCAACTACCCGCTGGCATGAAACAATGCGAAAAATTCCCCGAGCCGATCTTCACACCCGCCACCAAAGAAGACGAAGGGCACGACGAAAACATTTCGTTTGAACGGGCATGCGATCTGGTGGGCGATCATACGATGTCACTGTTACGCGATCGCAGTATCGAAATTTATCAAAAAGCATCCGAGCACGCAGCCAAACGCGGAATCATTATCGCCGACACCAAATTTGAATGGGGAAAACTCGGCGATGAATACCTGTTGATTGACGAAGTGTTGACACCTGACTCATCACGATTTTGGCCTGCGGACAAATACGAAGCCGGCCGGGATCAGGACAGCTATGACAAACAATATGTACGCAATTATTTGACCACGCTGGTGGATGCGGGAAAGTGGGATAAGACTCCACCCGCCCCGGAACTGCCGGATGAAATTGTCAAC
The DNA here is from genome assembly GCA_965364865.1 of uncultured bacterium. Lineage (GTDB taxonomy): Bacteria > Planctomycetota > Phycisphaerae > UBA1845 > UBA1845 > CBDTZI01. The sequence continues at coordinate 3,897 of CBDTZI010000015.1, forward strand.
AACACCGCTAACAAATATCGCGAAGCGGTGACCCTGCTTTCAAAATAAACGGGTTTCATCATCAACGGGCCACAGGATACACCATAAAAGTGTTATTCGGTATGCAAACTAACCACGCGAAGCGCTTCTTCGATCGTGGTCACGCCCTCGCGCACCTTGGCCATCGCGTCATCTCGAAGCGTGATCGCGCCATGCTCCACGGCGTATTTTTCCAGCTCTTCCGTGTTGGTGCGTTGCATGACCAGTTCAGAAATGGCTGCGTCGAACGGAACAAATTCATACACGCCGACCCGATCGTAATAACCGCTGCGCAAACAGCGTGAACAGCCCGTGCCCCGAAAGATTTTAGTTTCCACTCTCTCTCTCGGCACGTCTAAAATTCGTCGCTCGGTATCGTTGGCTTCGTAGGGTCGTTTACAGTTGGTGCAAATTTTACGCACCAGCCGCTGGGCCATCACTCCGATGATCGCGCTGGCCACCAGATAGGATTCGCATCCCATATCCAACAACCGCGTCACCGCACCCACCGCTGAATTGGTATGCAGCGTCGCAAATACAAGGTGACCGGTTAATGACGCTTCCAAGGCAAGGTGTGCGGTTTCTTCATCGCGAATCTCACCCACCATAATCACATCCGGATCGTGCCGAAGGATGCTGCGTAAGGCATGGGCAAACGATACGCCAAATTCCGCATCCACCGCCACCTGGTTGACACCGGGTATGTTATACTCCACCGGATCTTCGATCGTAATGATGTGTTTGTCGATGGAATTGATCTGCTGCAGAGCCGCATAAAGCGTGGTGGATTTACCGCTACCGGTTGGCCCGGTCAATAAAATAATCCCATAAGGCCGCTGAATCAGACGCTCGAACGCCTGACGCGCTTCGCCGCTCATCCCCAACGATTCCAGGGTTAATCGGGTTTTTTCCTGCGCGAGCAAACGTAACGTCACCCGTTCGCCACGGGCGGTGGGAATCACCGCGACTCGAACATCAATCTCCTGATCGAAACTTTTCTGGCTGAATCGACCATCCTGAGGTTTTCGTCGTTCGGTGATATCCATTTTGCATAACACTTTGACACGCGAAATCATCGCCGCAGCGGTATCCAACGGGTAAGCGCGGGCTTCGATCATCCGCCCATCAATGCGCAAACGAATACGCAATCGATCGTCTTCCTGTTCGATATGAATATCACTCGCTCGTCGATCCACCGCCTCATCCAAAATACTGTCGAACTGCTCGATCATATTGATGCCGGTGCCCGAGACCGTTTCCACCGAAGAAGATAGCGGGATCGAACTGGCTGGCCGGGCCCCGTGCGCACGAGCGGTCCCATAAATATCATCGATCGCTTCGAGAATTTGATACCGCGGGCTCACGACGATTTGGATCGGACGATCGAAACGACATGAAAGCGCCGCTCGAACCGATGGATCGATCGGGTCAGCCACCGCCGCTACAAGCTGTCCCGATACTTCTCCGAAAATCAGACAGGTTTTTAATCGTGCGATATTTTCCGGTAGCGTCAACGCCCATGCACCACTCGGCGAACGACGAGATAAATCCAAAAAACGAAAACCACTGATTTGCGCATAGGTTGTGGCGATGTCCGCTTCAGAAATTAAGTCGCCGGTGAGTATCAGGTCGATCAGCGGAATGCCCAAAAATTCCGATTCGCGCTTAAGCCCTGCCAACACCACCGGACTTAACGTACCTTCATTGATCAGCTTGTTTACAATTTGATATTCACAAGTAGCAGCCGCAATCATAGGTGCAACACCGTTTAATTTCTGCCCACAACGAGAATCAAAGCGTCATCATCAGGCTGCGTACCACCCAGATGGGACGACCAGGCCTGATGGATCTTATTGACCACACTGGAAACCGTGGCGAACGCATCGCGATCCAGCAAAGCTTCGTGAAGTTTTTCATCGGAAAAAGGTTCGCCGCCTCCGTTGGTGGCTTCGGCGACCCCGTCCGTACAACAGACCAGACGAAAAGTTTCGGGTAAATCGACACGCGTCGGTTCATACATAAATTCAGGATCGACGCCCAGCACAAGCGAAGGCTGATCCATGGTCAACAATCGGCCCGGAGCCGTCATCAACAGCGGCGCCTTCGCGCCAGTATTAATATAAGTTAATTTTCCGATCGCCATGTCGATCCCCACAAAAAGGCAGGGGAAAACCTGCCTGGAAGTGGATGAGGCCACCATTTGATTTAACGTATTGAACAACACGGAGGGGTCCGAAACGACATCCTCGGACAGAGTAGCTGCGATACGAATCGCCGAACGAATCGCCGCAGCCTGTGCAATACCACCCACACCATGACCGCCACCATCAATCACAATCACCACGCAACGCTGTTCATCCAGTGGAATCACGTCGGCAAAATCGCCACAGCGAGCCCGGCCCGGCAGTCGTTTCATATCGGATTGAAATGTTTCGTTTGATCCGATCGTTGTGGTTAAGGATTCCTGGAGTCGACGGATATTGGTCATCCAGGCCAACCCTTCACGCGGGGCGTAGCGTGCGAGTTTTCGCGAAGCTTCACCAAGCATGGCCCCGATATGTGCGCCCGCAGCTAAACAATACTGAATCGCACTGCTCGGGAAAGGTTTTTTGGTGGAGGGACAATCTACATACAACACTCCGATGACTTCGCTTCGATAGGTAATGGGTGCCACGACCCCGGCTGCGGCGTATCCTAATTTGCTGTTGAGCTGGCCGGCGGTTTGTGGATATCGACCTCCGACGCTCTGCAACAATGGCGTCAACATAAATGTTTGACTCACTGGCGTACGGGAAACGTTGGTGGTTGGGCCTAGCGCTCGATGAGCGAGGGGTCGAAGATCCGTTTTCTTCTCGCCGCGTAATGCAATCAACGCACGATCCGCGTGTAAATCCAACACGATTCGACCCAACGCGGCGTTGGCGATATCTTCCGCACGAGCCGTCAATGGTTGATCACCGTATAACTGCGCAAGCTGTTCCACTTGAACCAAGGTTAATGATAGTGGCGCTTTGACTTTGACCCATTCGCTGTTGGGCGGTTCGTTGCGATCCGGAGTCAGAAAATCCAGCTCAGGTCGATCCTTTCCCGGCGCTTCATCTACAAACTCGATGACGCGATCGCCGACACGAATAATGTCACCCGTCGCGAGCAGTGTTTCCGTAATGAGTTCGCCGTTGACAAGGGTTTTATTGCGACTGCCCAGATCACGAGCACGAAACCGACCATCGGGTTCCAGATCAATGCGCAAATGCTCGCGGGAAATCATGTCAGAATCGAAAAAGAGTTGGCAGGTATCGGCTCGACCGATTACAAAATGCTCCGAGTCAAGCGACTGGGTGACTAAATGACCGTGATCATCGATATATCGTAAGATAGCCATAACAGGACAATATACACATTCCCATACTGTCTGGCAAGCACAGAACGACCTCCACACGAGGGCTTGAGATGTATTATTCTTGAGGTGATCCTCGCGAGAATAATCCACACCACCGATTATGGATCACCGGGTATACACTGTCACACATCCTTCACCCGGTCCATGACGAGGAGGAAACGATTCGTAACACAACTGATCGATAAATGCGTTAGTTTTTCAAAACGATGGTTGTATTAAAACCCTCTTCTTCGCTGCGATATACAAATGTTACCTCACCATCACAGATGGCTAAAGGTCCCTCCTGTAACCAACGAGGAACCCCCACGCCCAGACTTTCGCCGCTCTCCCCATCCACAAAACGCCCGCCCGTCGTGCCGATCGATAAAAATTCGGTGCATTCAATTTCGATCGAATCCGACGATCGAGGCTCAATCACGCCCGTACCCGCGACTCCCACACCTTCGGTAAAAAAGTTACCCGATACAAACAGTCCGTTGGGCATGAACTCCATTCGCTCGTAGGACAAATAAAAATCAACATTCACCGCTTCCGTGGTTGATAAATTCGCAAACTGAATCGTCACCATTCTCGGCGGCGGCTCATCCTGAAGCGGCTTTTCCGCGTTGTTGAAATTATTTCCACAACCCAAAATTGAAACCAGCCCAACCAGCCCGCAAGCGGCGACAAAAATTACCGCGAAAAACTTTCCGCCCACCAATAATCTACCCACGCCACGATTTTTATCCAGAAACATCACGATACCTTTCTTGATCAGCTGCGTACGGACGACGAAAAACAACTAACACTTTACATAGTAAACCAACAGCAACAACCCGTTCTGTGCCGTCTACCCAAATACACTGTTGTGAACTTAGCCAGTTTCTCGATAGGGAGTAAAGAAATAGGCCTCATTCATTGACAGTCGGACAAGCTTATTTATAATCTGTACTTGTAATTTTGTGATTTTGTATTTTGGTCGTCTACGCAATGTCACGCGGATCATCAGTGCTGGCGTGAATGAGTAACAGGTGAGCAAGCCTGTGTACGATTGACGTCTGCCAAAATGGCATTGTACGGTCGAGGTAGTTTGGAATCGGTAGTTTGGAATCTAAGTGTGGTGGTATGACTCGTGCGAACGGTCAAACTTCAAAGCATGTGTAGCGTTTGGAAGTGGGCAAAGAACCCCTTTCTCTTGCGGAGTGATGTAATGCACTAAGCAGTCCAGGCCAATTGAGCTTTTTTCTACCAGACCGTATATCCGCGTGGGATCGTTTATTGCGCCCACGCTTTTTTATTGCACCGCTCGCAACGATTAAATCGTTGTCGGGCATGACTGTGAGTTATTTTTCGTAACCGATCCAGTGGATCGATGGGACAACGATGAATTCTGATTTGATACGATTTATAGATTCGATCAGTCGAGACAAAAACATCGACAAAGAGAGCGTCTTTGCTGATCTGGAAGCGGCGATGATTTCGGCAATTCGTAAAGCCTACGGAGATGTGGAAGATGTACAGGTTCACATTGATCGTCTTTCCGGAGAAACCCAGGCTTCCATGGACGGCGAAGCGATCGACATGCGAACGCTGGGCCGTATCGCCGCCCAGACCGCCAAGCAGGTCATGATACAAAAAATTCGCGAAGATGAGCGTGATTCCATCTTTGAAGAATACTCTAAAATGGTAGGCACGGTCGTCACGGGTACGATCACTCGCTATGACAGCGGTGGTCTGGTCGTAAATCTTGGCCGAACCGAAGCGTTTATGCCACGAAGTGAACAAATCCCCGGTGAAACTCATCACCCGGGCGAACGCGTACGCGGCATGATTCTTGACGTGCGCGAAGACCAGAGCCAAGTTCGTATCGTTCTTACTCAAACCCACCCGGACTATATTCGCAAGTTATTCGAGCTGGAAGTTCCCGAAGTCGGAGAACGTGTGATTGAGGTTCGCGCCTTGGCCCGAGAAGCCGGTTATCGTACAAAAATTGCCGTCTCATCCATCGATTCCAAGGTGGATGCGGTCGGGGCGTGCGTGGGAGTTCGTGGCAGCCGAATTCGCAACATCGTGGATGAACTCGGCGGCGAAAAAATTGACATCATCCGCTGGAACGAATCGTCTCAGATCTTAATCGCCAACTCGCTCAAACCCGCGGAAATCAAGGAAACTTTTTTGTGTTTCGAGCTGGGTCGAGCCACGGTCGTGGTGGATGACGATCAACTGTCACTTGCCATCGGAAAACGAGGCCAAAATGTCCGATTAGCAGCCCGATTAACCGGATGGGACATCGATATCAGAACACCTTTGGAATACAACAAAGGCATCGATGACATGGAAAAAACGCTGAAAGAAATCGATGCGATCAGCGATGTGGTGTTGGATAAACTCCTTGCGATGGGCATTATTTCCCTGGCGGACCTGGCGGAAGTGGGCAAGGATCCGCTGGTGAACGAATTGGAAATTGAAGAGGAGGTCGCGGTCATGATTGTGGACAAAGCGACCGCAGAAGCCCGCCGCATCGCAGAAGAAAAATCGGCGGAAAATCAATCTAAACGCAGAGCTGATGCAAAGAGCGAGCAGGACGCGCCTGGCGAATCCGCAGAAGATCTTTCAGCCGACCAGAGCGATCAGGAAAAATCCGGAGCAGAGGTAGCTGCTGCGGACACCGATGAAACGGACGGCAAGGAAGAAGTCACGGCAGAGGCATCTAACAGCGATGAAACGCCTAAGAGTGACGAAGACAATACACCGGACGATCCGGCCCTGGAAACAGGTACGGTTGAAATAACCGACCCCTCCTAAAAACGGGTCGAATGAATTGTGTGGCTCACCCGACCGATCGGGGAGACCACGAACCATTATTTTTTTTCGTAATAGACGGAGATCGACTTTGGCTGAGAAAATGCGCGTTCATATCCTTGCGAAGGAGTTGAACGTTCCCAGCAAGATCATCATTGAAAAGTGTAAAGCTGAGGGCATTGATACTGTAAAGAATCATATGTCTACTCTCAGTGCGGGTTTGCATGCAACCATCCGCGAATGGTTTTCTGAAGGTTCTCACAGCACCACCGTTGAAACCACAGACCGTGTTGATTTATCCAAAGCACGGGTACAGAAAAAACGCAAGTCTGCCATTTCAATAGATGCCACACCGGACGCTGAATCAGCGATTGCGGTGGCTGAGGTACCCGAAGCGGTCACCGAAGCCCCGGCCGTGGACCCTGTAGAAACCACAATCACGACCGATGATGCTTCCATCTCCTCGGTGACTGACAAACCGGAGGATCCAACCGCAACGCAAGAAGATGCGAAATCATCGGTCGCCCCTGATATATCAGAGTCGGATGTCGATACCACCAAGAAAAAAACCGTTAAGAAAACCAAAGCGGTAACAACCCCCGAAGAGATAGAGATACCGGCGGATTCCCAAACCGCTGAAGAAAAGAAATCTCCAGCGCCCGAGAAAGGCCCTGTAAAACCTGCCGGCCCTCAAAACGTTCCCGCCGCAGCCAAGCTAAAGGGTCCGCGTGTTGTTCGGTACGAAGCTCCCGATTACAGCAATCCTCCACCGAGGTCCAGAGCACCTCGCCCTGCTGCCTCAAAAACGGATACACCCGTCGGGCAGGTAGGACCTGTTCCACTCACAACCAAAGAGAAAAAGGAACCCGAGGCCACCAAGAAAAAAGGACGTCATACCACGCGTCGCTCAGCTGGACGTTTAGCGGAGGTGGGTGAAAAACTTGCGGAATGGCGTGATCGAGACCTGGCGGAGCGTAAAGAACGCCTCGCCGGAGCCACGGGACGTAAAATTCATCGTAGACAATCCATTCAGAGAGGGGATGGAAGAAAACAGGGAGTCATGGAAGGCGGCGGTAGGGTCACAGTCCACGAACCGATTCGAATCAAAGAATTTTGTGCTGAAACCGGTGTAAACTTTATGCACCTGTTCAAGATCCTCAAGAACGATCATAACATTCTCGCCAACATCAACATGAACATCGACGCCGAGATTGCTCTTCTGGTGGCGTTGAATTTGGGGTTTGAATTAGAAGTCATTCCCGCAAAAACCGAACTGGATAAAATCGTTGATGAATTTGCACAGCGAGAGCGAAAGAATCTTCAACTTCGCCCTCCGGTGGTTGCTATCCTGGGCCATGTAGATCACGGAAAGACCAGCTTGCTGGACGCAATCAGAAAAACCCAGGTCGCAGCCAGTGAAGACGGTGGCATCACGCAACATATCAGCTCGTATCACATTGACACCAAACACGGATCGGTCACGTTTCTCGATACCCCCGGGCACGAAGCGTTTACCACTATGCGTGCTCGTGGTGCTCAAATTACCGATGTGGTGGTGCTGGTTGTCGCCGCCGACGATGGATTGATGCCCCAGACCATCGAAGCGATTCATCACGCCCAGGCGGCCAAAGTTCCGGTCGTCGTCGCCTTGAACAAAATCGATCTGGGCGATCAAAACAAACTGAAAATTTTCGGACAGCTCACTGAACACGACCTGACACCCAGTGGTGACTGGGGTGGTGATACCGATGTCATTGAGACCTCAGCTACAACGGGGCAGGGTGTGACCGAGCTGATCGATCACCTGGCTGATTTAAGCAGTATTTTAGAATTAAAAAGTGATTCCACATTACCCGCAACGGGAACGGTCATTGAAGCACAGACCAAACCGGGGGTCGGCCCTGTGGTACAGTTATTGATGCAGGAAGGCACCCTACGCGTGGGCGATTTTGCATTATGCGGAAACGCGTATGGCAAAATACGTGCACTGGTGAGCGACCGCGGAGAACGGCTCACCGAAGCCGGCCCGTCAATTCCGGTCGAAGTCTGGGGGTTGGACGATGTCCCCACTTCCGGCGACAAACTATATAGTGTCCCGACATTGCAACGCGCCAAGACCGTCGCCATCGAAACGAAAAACACTCGAATACAGACCGCTCGTATGCAATCTCGCAAAGTCATGTCTCTGGAAGATATGTTCCGTCAGCGCGATTCGGAAGACATTCCAGAGCTGAATGTGATTATCAAAGCGGACGTGGATGGCAGTATTTCTGCCCTGCAACAATCTTTATCCGACATCCCCACTGACGAAGTCAAGCTGGCGATACGACATGCTGCCGTCGGCCCCATCAACGACAGCGACGTATTACTGGCAGAAACCTCCAACGGAATTGTGATTGCGTATCGAGTTGAAATTCCCACGGGTGTACGCCGGCTGGCAGAACAGCAGGGCGTCGATGTCAGACCGTATCGTGTCATTTATGAAGTGGTGGATGATATCCGCAAAGCCCTGTCCGGGCTGCTCGCTCCGGAAGAAAAAATCGAATCTCGTGGCAAAGTGGAAGTCCGACAGGTTTTTCGTATCAGCAAAGCTGGCATGGTGGCGGGTTCCTATGTCACCGAGGGGCTGATCGACCGCAACCACCTGGCCAAAGTGTTACGCGGCGGGGTGTTAATTCGGGAGAACTGCAAATTCGCCTCCTTAAAACACTTTAAAAATGACGCCAAAGAGGTTCGCCAGGGTCTGGAATGCGGAATTCGCCTCGAAGGCTTTGATGACATGCATGTTGGTGATATAATCGAAACCTACGAGATCATTAAAATTGCCCGGTCACTATAGCGGGCACCAGAGTGTATCTGTTTCACTTTTTTCGCTCTACTCTTACATGAGCGAGTTTACATATTTTGTGATGGATAGGCCTGCGTGAAACCCCGCAAGGCGACACAGATCATAGGCGTATCGAACACGGCGCGTTGTCATTTTTTTGGATTGTAAAGGCGCGAAATCATGATCGAGTTCAAAGCGGATTGTGGCCATACCGTTCGGGCACGCGATGAAGATGCCGGCGGAGTGGTACGTTGTTCCTATTGTGGCCGAAACGCACCGGTCCCGGATAGCCTCGATAGTGAAATCGACTTTCTTTTTCGCGAGGTGGATGATTCCGGTGAAACCGACCAAAAATTCACGCGCAAAGCTCGTCGAGCCAGCAAAAAAAAATCCAAACAAAAAAAGAGATCGGGCGAGGGATTTGATCCGTTCGCCGTCGTCTTAAAACTCTGTTACGTCGCCGCATTGGTTATTATTGTTGTTGTCATTTCGCGGAAATTCGTAATGCCTCTGTTCGAGGATCAGGGCCGCAGTGATCGTTTTGCTCATACAACCCCAAAAGACACGAAGAATCAACAGAGCGGCAATCGACGACGAAAAAAAAACCAGGGAGGGCCGGGTTTGGTTTCCATGCCGAAACCAAACGGACTCTTTGTCAGCTCTACCCCCCCGAATGCAAGTGTGTATTGTATTGAACAATCCAAAGCCCCCGCCACTGGACGGATCGCCAATACCAAGGGCGTGAAAACATTTACGACGCCCGGCGTGTGCTCTCGCCTGCCGAACGGCGAATATGTGGTCGAAGTCGCGTTCCGCTGGAACGATCCACGCATCAGCGACTCCAAATTAAGCAACTATCAAAATTATCTCGCCCTGCGCAGAGCGATTTCCACCGCGTCAGATGAGCAGCGCAGACAATTATTAGACGATTATTTTGTACCGGATGAAGCCACCAATGTTTTTGTCGAGGAAACCACCGACCAGAAGTATTTGATCCGCCAATATCACGGCGTGACGGTCCGAGACGGGCGATCCAAGGGCGTTCGAGCTCTGTTTTTGCCCAAGCTGTTCAAGAGGGATTCTTCCTCTTTTTCCATAGAATCGCTCGTCACCGGCTACATCCTCAACAACAAGGGATATGAGTTTGATGAATCGTTTGTCATGAACGAATTGGCCTTTTATGACGTCGAACAGGCCGATCGACGCTTTGTGATTGAAGCTTTGTCCAGAATTGGTACTATACCTTACGTCACCCCCGACGGGGATATTCGTCTGTTCAAAATAGGGATCTATGACGGCGAGTTCGCCTCACAGATTATCCGCAATGCCTCAGAATAATGGTCGGTATACTTACAATAGAGCTGGCGATTTTTGAAGCACAAAGCCTGAAAGACAAACGGCGGGTGATTCTGAGCCTCAAAACGCGACTTCGCAACCGGTTCAACGTATCGGTAGCGGAAATCGCCTATTTGGACTCTCCGAAACAATGCAGGCTGGGCATTGCGATGATCTCGAACGAATCCCGTTCCATCCATAACCAACTGGATAAAATCGTAGATTTGATTCGTCACGCAGCCGGGGCGACATTATTGGATTATCAACGAGAGCTGATTTAATCAAAATCAGCCTCATCAAGGACCATGGAAAGATGCGACCGTACAGAAAACAACGCGTAGCCAGCATCATCAGAGATATCGTCAGCGAAGCGATCGCGCAACATTTGAATGATCCTCGCGTAGATCCGCTGACTTCGGTGATGCGTGTGGAGATGTCGCCGGACATCATGGTCGCGAACATTTACCTGCACGTCCCCGGTGGTGAAGTCACGGAAAGAAAAACGTTAATCGCCATCCGTCACGCCTCAAAATATATTCAAAGACTGGTAGCGAAGGAGCTGACCACGCGTAACTGTCCCGAACTTCGTTTTAATATGGATGGCACATCAACCATTGCGCAGGAAACGCTGAGCTTGATCGAAGAAAACAGAAAAGAGTATTCGTTACGCGAAGACGAAGATTGTGATTCTGAAGAATCCGATCCTGCATCAGCCACAGACAACGAGGATCCGACCTCCACAACGAATCGTAGTACGAATATTGAAAATGAATCCAATACGACGCAACCCTAGGACGTAAACAGGATAGCCACCTGGAAGGAATACGTACATGAAGAACGGAACATTATACGCAGGTCGATTAAAAAAAGCGTACAATAAACATAAACAATCCGTACCCGAGCCGGTGATCCCCGAAAACGATGACCCGATGCGACGACTGGCGATCGGCATTTTAGGCGCCGACCATCACAACGCCGAGGTGGAACGCGCGGTCAACCGCTTAAGGGAGAGGATGATCGATTGGAATGAAGTGCGTGTCTCCACCGCGGGAGAAGTTCAGGCGGGACTCGACCATAAATCCATTGGCAAACAAGACCCGTGTCACAACCTCATCCTGGCACTGCAGGCGATCTTTGACCAGGAAAACAAAATCTCTCTGGATCGCCTCAAGAGCATCGGTAGAAGAGAAGCGAGACAACATCTCGAATCCCTCAATGGAGTCAATGAATTCGCCGTGGCTTCGGTGATTTTGTGGAGCCTGGGGGGTCATGCCATTCCCGTGAACAATCGACTGCTGCAGGCGTTACGGGACGCCGATGTGGTCAATCCCACGGCGACTCGTGCAGAGGTTCAGGCGTTTCTCGAGCGTCACATCCCCGCAACCCAGGCCAAGGAGTTTTGTATCTCCATGGAATCCTTTACGCCGCCCAAACGCGCCGCCAAGAAACCCAAAGCCAAAGCCACAATCAAGAAAAAGAAAAAAGCCGTGAAGAAAAAAAAGGTGGCGAAGTGATCGCGGGTAACGAATCCGTAGTAATAGATTAAGTCGATTTTCAGTGTACCGAACGAGGTAACAAGAAACGGAAAACAAAAAAAGCGTGGGGAAGTTTGTTATGCGAGATGGTTTTCAACAGATACGGCGATCAAATCTATGGTATTGCAGCCTCTTGTTTGTTTCAATCGCCTGTCAATCCACACCCTCTACTCAACTTGCGACGATTGCTACTCCTGCGGAACAAATGGCCAACGATGTGGATCGCACGCGAGCCGTCATGCCGCTGCACAAAATTAAGCCAGCCATAAAAAATCCATCACGCGCTTCGATCAAACCTCTGTCCGATCAAGCGGCGCAGCGCATTACCAAAGCCCGATCATTGGTCACCCAACAACGGTTTACCGAGGCGGCCCTGGAGCTGGAACGTGCTTTGCGACACGACCCCAATCACCCCGACATCCACAGCACGCTGGCGGTGTTACACTGGCAGGCGGGCAACAACGAACGAGCCAAAACCCACGCCCGGCGTGCGTTGGAATCACACAACGACATCGCCGCCGCCCATTACATTCAGGGTCGGGAGCTAACCCTCGCCAGCAACGACAGAGATGCCATCGCGGCTTATCGAACCGCATTGAAGTGCAGCGATTTTAACAGCAACGTTAACATCGCCGCCCAATGCCATTACCATCTTGCCCGCGCACTGGAACACGAGGGCTATTTTCAAGCCTCACTCGATCAATATAAAGCCTTTGAAAAGACCGCGACTGGGATCAAATCCGAATTCCGTACGCAGGAGCTGGTCACACTCATTCGCACTTCCAGACGATCCATCGGGGAAGCGAAATCACGTATGTTTGAAAAACTGGGCCAATTCGCCCAAGCCGCCCAAGCCCTGGAAGCAGTCATACTTACGTCACCGCCCAACACCGCCCGCAGCATTCACCTGGCGAAATTGTTGTTACAGGCCAACCAACTGGACGAAGCCCTGGCGGCTGCTAAAACGATTGATTCGGACGACGAGGAAATTATCAAGCTGTTATTCGACATCTACGAACGTGCGGGACACCCCGAACGCATGCTCAACGATCTTCGTGAACGCATCAGCCACCATCCCGATGAACCACGATTCGTACTCAACCTGGCTGATCTATTGATCCAACTGAATCGACTTGACGAAGTACAAAAAGAACTGGAACAATTTTTAGCCAAATCACCCAGCGCGCATCAAATTCGTGAACGCCTCATCGACGTTCATATCAAACGGGAATCGTGGACCGAGGTATTGACACTCTGTAGCGAAGGCTATCGAAACGAAGCGGACCGCACGGTTAATCTGGAAGAAAAAATAGCCGCCATCGCTCAAAACCCGGATGTGACCCGTAAAATTCTCGAACACGTCGACCCACTGGATGACCACATTTTAATCTACGTTCAAGGATTGTTGGCCTGGTCCGCAGGCAAAGTCGAAATCGCCCGATCGCGGTTCAAACAAAGCCATGAAAAAGATTCGACCTTTGTTCCCGCACGAATCGCTTTGGGAAATCTGTATTATAAAAATCATCGCTACGAAGAAGCGATCGAAATCGCGGCTCGTCAGGACGAAGCCCTTCCCGAAAACGTTCAACTGGAATTGATTCTGGGTAAGGTGTACGAACGACTAGACGAACTCGAAAAAGCACAGCTCCATTTACGAGCCGCCAATCAGTTGGATCGCACAAACAACGAAACCATTTATGCGCTGGCTAAAATTTATCGTTCGACCCGCAAAAATAACCAGGCCCAACGACAAATACGCCTTCTGCTGGAACTGGATCCCAAACACGAC
>CBDTZI010000016.1:0-17325 GCA_965364865.1 uncultured bacterium
CGTTCAGCGAACGTTTAACACGCTCATCATTTCGCACACCGACCAGGAAATCATACTCAACGCCAATGTACTGTCCCGCAAAAGTCGTATCGTACAAACGGAATTAATCCGCATGGCTTATCGATCGTTTGGACTGGGCGAGCAGGACCTGGCGTTTACCCATCTGGTTTCCGTATTGGATATCATCGCGGACCCCGCCAGTGGAAATCAAGCCAATCTACCTGGCGGCATGACCATCGAAAAAAGATATCACCAGCTGATATTCTCGTTACCTTCGGATGAGCCCCGCGAAACGATCGCGCCGGAAATCGCCGTTCATTTACCGGGCCTTACGCTGCTTCCCATACGCCGCCTGGAAATCGAATGCACCCTCATCGATGTATCTGCTGCTGAGATACCCAAGCTTCGCCATTCCGGTTCACCCATGGAAGAATATGTAGACGCAAACGCGGTACGCCCCCCCCTGGTTGTTCGCAGTCGTCGTTCGGGCGAAAGATTTTTCCCGCTCGGGGCACCGGGATCAAAAAAGCTGGCTGATTTTTTAACCGATTCAAAAGTTGTCCCCCAACAACGGGAGAAAATAGCGGTCCTCTGCGACCATCTGGGTCCGATCTGGGTGATCGGCCAACGCATCGATGACCGGGTCAAGCTGACGGAACTGACACGAAAAGTCCTACATCTGCGTGCAAAATCATTGGAAAGTTAATCATCATCCAATCCTTACCTCCACCATCAAACAGTTTGCAACCTCACAAAATAAAAATGAACCATTATCAAACCGTTCGTATGTGTTTAATCCTATTTGTGATCGCGATGACTTGTCGAACAGGGTGGGGGGTTTATCGATATGCAAACACAACCAACACCGCGCAGCTGGAATTTCCTGACGAACAGCAATACTGGTTGATCGCCCAATCGTTGCACAACGGCGAAGGGTTACAGGACGAGCTTGGTTTTCGCGCGACGCGAATGCCGTTGTACCCAGGCTTTCTGTCGTTGTTTACGGGATTTGAGCGTGGCATTCTTTTCGCCAAGATATTTCAATGGTTGTTCGGGGCCATCGCCGCTTGCCTGGCTGGGTTACTCGCAACATCGATCTGGAATCCGCGTGTAGGATTATTGGCTGGGTTAATGGTTGCGCTGGATCCGTTTTTGATTTTCTTTTCCTCGCTGCTTCTTACCGAAACGATTTTTATTACCACATTCATACTGCTGTGGGGGTTAGCCTGGCTCGTGATCAAACCCGTGCTGCAAAATCAAGAGGTTCCCCTTCTCCGATGGATCATGCTGGGTGTCTCTGCGACGCTCTGTGTTTATCTTCGCGAATCGACATTGGGCATTGTCTTTGTGTTGCTTGGAATGATCTTGATCTTCCAAAAATTTAACGCTCGTTGTATCATCGGTTCCGCCGCTACACTGGTCACGATTTTTTTACTGTTGTTGCCGTGGGCCTATCGAAACCATCAGGTCACCGACGATTGGTGCTTGTTGACGCATCGAGCAGGCATCTCCCTATATGATGGCGTTCGGCTCAACGCCAGCGGAGAAAGTAATCTGGGAGACATCAAAAACATGGACACGGTTCGTGACCTGTCAGAAGTCGAGTGGAATCGGTATTTCTGGAATGCGTCCGTACAGATTATTCAAGATGATCCGACCCGAATCGTAAGGCTTGCCGCGATAAAATTCGCCCGAATGTGGAATCCGTTACCCAACGTGGAGACCTATCAATCACCGCTGATACGCTTCGTGTCCGCGGCATGGATGTTGCCGTTGTATAGTTTGGCTTTGATCGGATGTTTTCTGCTTTGGCGGGCTCGCCGGGCGGATCGCCGAATCATCGGCCTATGGCTTTTGCTCCCGGCGCTATACTATAGTGCGTTGCACAGCCTGTTCATCGGAAGTGTACGATATCGCCTCGGTGCGGTGGTGATGTTGGAAATACTGGCTGCGTTTGCGCTGTCCGTGCTCATAGAAAAAATATACGCTCGACAATCTGGAAAACCTAATTGAAACCTGATTCCAACATAAATCCCATAGGACGGCCACGAAAAAAACGTTGGCTTCGAGCGACGTACGCTCTGGTTGGAATCGTCATTTCGGTCATTTTGGTTTATCATTACCTGACCACACCACAACGCATTCGACAACTGGCGATGGATTATATTCAGCTGCAAACGCAACAAGCTGTGTCCATCGACAGAGCTGAATTTTCGCTTTTCGGGGGGACTCATCTATACGGGGTCACGATCGGCGAGACCCCTCACGAAAAAAAACATGATTCCATCGGCGACGACTCAATTGCGTTGCAGCCGTTGTTTACCTGTCAAGAGCTTCATCTGATCCATCAACCGTTATCCGCGATGATTGGCCAACTTCGCATCGATAATGTCATCGCCACACAACCGACATGCACGATCATTCACAACGAAGAAACGGGAGTCACCAATTTGTCAAAGTTATTTCCGTTACAACAATTGTCTGGGACAAATAAAACGGTTCGATTGCCAATGATTGAGCTGCGCGATTCACGCATCGCGGTTTACAAACAAAACGGACATGACATTCAAAAAATTGATGAGTTACGTTTGACGATCCGAGGCCGTCCGACCCAACACGATGTAAATCAATATCGAATCGCCTGGAACAAAACGGGCGTGGACACCTCGGGCGGTCACTCGCAAATTAATTTAACGAGTGGATCGGTGCGAAACACGCAAGGTGGATTGCCGGCGATGAACATCGAAGCGGTTATGCTGGCGGTTAACACCCGGTATGATGGCGTCGGTGCGTGGTCCACGCTGCTTGGACTGACCGGGCAGGTTCAGGCGTCCGATTACAGATTGACATTGAACTCGACGGACAGCACACCCAACTGGATCACGTTAAAACTTACCGACGCGTCGTTATCGGTTCCCATGGACCAACACGACAAGACCCTCCCCCGCCATCAACGGTATGTGCAGGTGGAGCATGTACACGGTTCAGTCACGATCCATGCAGACTCAATCACCGCTCAATTTACGGGCCTGTTTCATGGAAGCCCCTGCCAGGTCTCCACAACGATACGTAGCGGAACCAATACCTTAGCTACACTCGACGACACTAACATCACAGCAATTTTCAAAATTGAGGACCTGTCGCTACCGCAAATCAACGACCCCGCAGCGCCTGAGCAAACACGATTCATTTATCATTGGCCTCAACTCGCACGCTATTACCGTATTTTCGATCCGCAGGGTAAAGCCACTATCGAAGTTGAAATCGAAAAAAAATCGGGTGCGGACCAGCCACTGAACATTAAATATGCCAGGCTCATCGCCAGGAACATTTCCGGCGCCTATCGCAATTTTCCTTACGCGGTACATGACGTCAACGGTGAAATTGAATTTACCCCAGAGGGTATTTTTCTACACAACCTGACCGGCAAGCACAACGAGGGTATTTTCGTAGTGGACGGAAAAATCGATCACCCCAGCATGGATTCGCCAGCAAAATTACACCTCCACGCAACGGGCATTCCGATTGACGACTCTTTATACATCGTCTTGCCTTCAAAATATCGAGAAATGATTGACACTTTTTCGCCTCGCGGGCTGATCGATATGGATGCGGAGTTGATCCGACCCGAATCCTCGACAGAGCATCCGGCCAAGTGGAATATCAATACCGCGGTGTCGTTTGAGAATTTGTCCGCGTTGTACAAAAAATTCCTCTATCCGTTTGAACATTTATCGGGTGTCGTCAGGCTCGATCAGGATCAAATTCATGTATCCAACGTCACCGGGAAAATGGGAGAGGGCGATGTACACCTCGAAGGGTTGATCGACCTGTCGACCGGAAAAATTAAAAATCTTGATCTGGTGATTACCGGTAAAAACATAGCGATGGATGAGCAATTGTTTGCCGCCTTACCCGCATCCCTTAAAAAAACCACCGATGCGTTTCGTCCCAGCGGCAAGTTTGACGTCATCTCATCCCTGGAACATTCGGATGTGGCTCCGATGACATACCGGTCCTATCGATTTCAATTTGCCGACGTTCAAATCAATCATCAGGAACTCCCCATCCCCTACCGCCACATTTCTGGCGACGTCACTTTGACCCCCCATCAATTCATCGTCCATCAGATGAACGGAAAATTTCATGACGGCGAATTGACCGCCGAAGGGAGCATCGCACATGCCAAGTCAATATCCTTTACCGATTTCACCATGCGGGGTAAAAACATCCGAATCGATGAGGAATTTCTATCCGCACTACCCAATCATTGGCTTGTGTCTTATGCAAAGTGGAATGTCGAAGGAATCGCCAACACCACCATCAACTTAACAAGCAGCGGCGATAACGCCCATCGGAGAATGCAAATACAAACATCTCTACAACTGACAAACGCATCGGTCAGTCACGATGACCTGAATATAGATTTTCAGAACGTCAGCGCCGATCTGAATATCACACATGGACATGTCGCGGCGACCCGGGTTCAGATGGATTTTCGTGACGCCAGGATCACCGGATCATTTGAAATACAAAATTCCAGCGAATCTCAAGGCGGATCCGCCAAGCTATCCGCCACGGGCTTAACGCTGAATGACGAGCTGCGTGAGGTCATGCCGGTTCGTCTCCATGATTTGTGGGATCAAATCAAACCCACTGGCAAAGTCGATTTATTGATCGATCCATTGCGATTTGAATGCTCAGCCCACCAACCACAAACCACCTGGTCCATTGACGGGGAAGCGGTGCTGCACGATGTGACCCTCGGCAAACCTGCCCGCTACAAAAATCTTAACGGTACGGTCTATGCCCAGGGGATGTTGTTCGACCCGTCAGCAGGAACCGTGCTCAACGGCTCGCTCGATCTTCATTCCAGCGTGCTTTTTGAACATCCCCTCACGCAAGTGAAGAGTGCCTGGTCGCTGGCGCACACCCGGGATGGACTTGGCCATCTCACGATGAATGATTTTCAAGGGAAATTGTATGACGGCGATGTAGCGGCTACGCTAAATGTGTTCTTTGAACCGGGTGAAACCACTTATGATCTGTCATCCATCATTCAGAACATGGACATCCGCCCTTACATCAAAGCGTCCCAACCCCAGCCGAAACATGACCAAAACAATAAATCCTCCGAGATTCGCGGCTGGGTTGATGCCCAGCTCTACCTGACTGGAGCGGTGGGCAAAAAGAAATCGCGACGGGGAGAGGGTCGTGTCGAAATCCAAAATGGCTATTTCTATCGTATGCCCATTATCCTCTCGATTTTGCACGTACTGAATTTAACCATCCCTGATCAAGACGCGTTTGAGGAGGCCATGACCTCGTTTTTTATTGTTGATCGCAACGTGCAATTGGACGACATCCGCATACGAAGTCAGCATCTATCGCTGGTCGGCAACGGGACCATGACCCTGCCCGACATGGGCGTAGATTTGAACCTGGTGTACGTCAACGACAATCAACTTAACCGCTTACCGGTCATTGCTGAGATTTTTAATGGAGCATCGAGGCAAGTGATGCCGCTACACGTCACCGGACCACTCCATTCCCCCACCGTGCGCGCGATGCCCTTCAAGGATCTCACGGACGAATTCAAAAAACTGTTCAAAAAGAAACCGCAGAAAAAAAGAAAAGTAATCAAACCCTAGTCTTCTCGACGAAATGTATCATACTTTCGTTGTAAGTCCGTCGCACACTGAAAATTTGTTCCGAACAACATCAGGCCCGCTTGTCGATGAAAAAAATTACCACAGACATCCCTGTCGTACGATCCGCACTGGCGGGGTTTTTGATGGGCATGGCCAATCTCGTACCGGGCATCTCCGGCGGCACCATGATTCTGGTCATGGGATTGTACGACGATTTTATTCGCCATGTAGCCGATGTCACCCGTATGAAATTTTCAAGAACAAATATTGTTTTTCTTGTTATCATCGCCACCGGAGCCGTAGCAGCCATCGCTATCTTTGCCGGCGTCATGAGTCGTGCTGTAACGCTATACCCCTCGGCTATGTTTTCGCTGTTCATCGGGTTGACGCTCGGAGGCGTACCCTTGTTGATCAAAATGCTCAAAGGGTTTAATACCTCCGCCATTCTCGGGTTGATCGTGGGCTTCACACTGATCACGGGAATCGCCATGACCTCACAAGAGCCTCCGGATAAAGCCGCGATTCGTGAGGCCATAGCGCAGGGCACTTTTATCATCCAACCGCAATACTCGACAGATTTTGCCGCGGGAATGCTGGGTATGTCCGCGATGATTTTGCCGGGGATTTCCGGCGCGTACATGCTCTTGATTTTACAACGATACGAAACCATTCTGGCATCCGTTGCGATGATGAAAGATTATGTAATCTCTGCGGGGCAAGAGGGTGACCCGACAATGTTTTTGAAAGTGATCGTTCCCACAGCCATCGGCGCGATCATTAGCCTGGTGCTGCTGAGCAATTTCTTAAAATGGATGCTGAAAAAACACGAAAAACTAATGCTCGGTTTTTTGCTGGGTATATTATTGGGGTCTGTGATTGGTATTTGGCCGTTCGATCAAACAGCTACGGTACAAGATATGTTATGGGGGTCGGGTTTAGCGATCGCCGGCTTTTTCAGTACCGTATTACTTTCCCGCATCAGCGCATAAGTTCCGCGCGGCTCGATTAGAATATAGCGATTAATCTGTTTGAATTACGCAGCTACGTTTTGCGGAAGACTCTGCTTAGCCAAATCGACTATGGCGTCAAAATCTTTCGGTGAGGAAATCGCCAACTCACTAAGCACCTTGCGGTTGACTTCGATATCCGCGGCGTTGAGGCCGAAGATAAACTGGCTGTAGTTGATTCCACGCATGCGACAGGCTGCGGACAATCGAATGATCCACAACGCACGAAATTCTCGTTTGCGTCGACGGCGATCGCGATAGGCGCTAACCCCGGCTCGAACCACCGCTTCTTGTGCGAGACGCCAAAGTCTACCGCGTGCTCCGCGGAAACCTTTTGCCTTTTTGAAGAGACGTACTTTTTTACGATGTCGGGCGGCGCCGTATGTCGCTCTGGACATAGTTACAACACTCCTTTGAATCAACCTGTGGATCAGGTCACAATAAAATCAATATCAACTACAACAAAAAGTTATCCGTGAAGCATTTCTTTGATACGTTTTGCCAAGCCGGTGGACTTCAAGATCCCAGCCTTACGAAGTGACCGACAGCGGCCACCAGACTTTCCGCTCATCAAGTGACCGGAATTGGCTTTTTTATATCGTACCTTGCCATTTTTCGTGATCTTCACGCGTTTGGCCAGGCCCTTGTGTGTCTTCATTTTCGGCATTGTTACGTCCTCAAAAAAAGTCTTCAAATCCTGCAAGCCCCACAGTATAGCGTGCTCGCTTCAGTCTGCAATACTCAATCGGGAAATGGAAAAAATCGCGATGGAATCAACAAAATAGTGGATTTGGGGCAAAAATAACTGGTTTACCGCTCACCGGAGCGTCCGCCGTCACGACCACCATCCCGACCACCGTCGCCTCCAGTATCCGGAATGTCTGGTAGAACAGGGTCTTCACCCGCCCGAATCAGCGAAAGATTGTGCAGGAAAAAGAGTAAATCATTAAGCTGGTTGAAAATAATATCGATCGCTTCTGCGTAGAATACGGCATGAACCGGCGTGGGTCGTTCGGTCTCGGTAATGACGTTCTTGGCACGAAACGTATTAAAAGCGTCTTTAACCCTGCCGATACCCGCGGTGACCATATTGCCCGGCGCTCGAACAGCTGTGGCCGTTACGTTTTCCAACGCGGTATTGCCCGGCACGGCTAATTGAGCCACTGAAGTTGCACACAACACCAAGCATCCAACCACGCCACACATTATCGTTTTGTTCCATTTGCTCATCATGACGATCTATTTTACCCGCAAGCCACAAATAAGTTGCCTACAACGACAACCCTTATCTATTATTCGGCCCGATTCACCGCGAGCCAAGCGGAAAACTTAAAAAAACGAACATTTCACAGGTGCCAGGGTCCTATATTAGGATTCTTCCCGACCATTGTTGCTATTGTCGGTATCTTCCACATCTTTCGTGGTAGAATCCTCGACGGTCGCGTCTAGGGATTTAGCACTTTCGTCACTGCTGCCGTTTTCACCGTTTCCGTTATCTTCAATCGCAATTTTGGCAACCGCTACGACTTTATCCTCGTCGTCGAGGCGGATGAGCCTGATCCCCTGCGTCGCTCGACCGATTTCACGAACCGCAGATAAATCTGTCCGCAACAAAATACCGTTGGCGGTGATCATCATCAGTTCGTCCTGATCACTCACAGCCAGGATGGTGACCACCTTACCGTTTCGCTGGGTCGTTTTGATGTTGATGACGCTTTTGCCGCCGCGAGCCGTTTTTCGATATTCATCGATACTGGTTCGTTTACCGTATCCGTTTTCACACATCGTCAGTAAAGATTCATTGGGCTCGATCGCAACCATCGAGACAACGCAATCATCAAGAGATAAATTCATTCCGCGTACGCCGCGAGCAGTACGGCCCATCGCACGAACATGGCTTTCATCAAAGCGTACTGCCATTCCATTACGCGAACCAAGCACGATTTCGTGCTCACCCGATGTACGTTCGACGTTGATCAACGTGTCGTCGTTTTCGAGTGTGATCGCGATAATGCCGCTGGCACGGGGTCTGCTAAACGCAGCCATGGGTGTTTTTTTGACGGTTCCTTTGGCGGTGGCGAAGAAGATATACGATTCTTCAAATTCTTTCACCGGCAACACCGCACGGTGTGATTCATTGGGCTGCATCTGAAGCAAATTCACGAGCGACCGGCCACGAGAAGTTCGACTCATAACAGGAAGATCGAATACGCGTGCCCAATAGACTCGGCCACGATCGGTGAAAAAGAGCAGATAGTCGTGCGTGGAGACGACGAACAGATGTTCGAGGAAGTCGCCCTGTTTGGCTGATCCGCCGCGAATGCCTTTGCCGCCGCGTCCCTGCACACGATAGGAATCAATATCCGTTCTTTTGATATATCCTTCACGCGAGATGGTGACTACTACCTGTTCATCGGGGATGAGTTCTTCCATGCTGAAATCGCCGACGGATTCGACGATGATGGTGCGTCGTTTTTGTGGAAATTTTCCTTTAATTTCGTGTAGGTCTTCGCGTATGATATCGAACAGTAAATTTTCTTCGCGTAAAATCGCTTCGTAACCTTCGATTTCTTCGATCAATTTACAAAATTCGCCAGCCAGTTTTTCCATTTCCAAACCGGTCAATTTTTGCAGCTGCATCGATAAAATTGCGCCCGCTTGTACCGCGGTAAGAAAACAGTCCGTAGAAGTAAATCGTTTTACAAATGTTTCGGGTAACAATTGAATGAGTGTGGCCTGCTCGGAAAACCGCAGCGGCCTGGCCATGATCGATTCTTTGGCGGCGGCTGGATTCGGTGAAGCCTTAATCAGCTCGATCAATGCGTCGATATCGCCGACCGCGAGAATCAATCCTTCAAGAATATGCGCTCTTTGCTTGGCTCTGCGTAGAAGGAAGGTCGTTCGGCGACGGATCACCTCTTTGCGGTGTTCAATGTATAGACCGAGCATTTGTTTGAGCGTCAACGTTCGCGGCTGACGGCCCACCAAAGCGATGTTCATGATATGAAAACTGTTTTGCAGCGGTGTGTATTGATACAACTGATTGATAATGACTTCTTCGTTGGCCCCGCCTTTAAGATCCACCTCGATCCGTACCGCATGTTTTCGATCGGAAGAATCGTTGATCGCGGAGATTTCCTTAATGGTTCCTGATTTTACGCAGTCGGCGATTTTTTCCACGATCGCACATCGCATCACACCATAAGGAAGTTCCGTAATCACGATCGTGCGCTTGTTGCCGCGTGAATCTTCTACATGACATTTACCACGAAGGATGATGCTACCGCGGCCGGTAGTGTACGCATCGACGATCCCCCTGCGACCACAAATCTCACCACCCGTTGGAAAATCAGGGCCGGGAATCACCTGCAATAATTCTGACAACGTAGCCTCGGGGTTATCCAGATACAGAATTAACGCGTCACAAACTTCGTTCACATTGTGCTGCGGCAAATTGGTAGCCATACCCACGGCGATTCCGGTACCACCATTGACCAGCAAGTTCGGAAACTTACCCGGCAAGACGGTTGGTTCTTCGCGGGAGCCGTCGTAGTTGGGGATAAAATCGACCGTGTCGTATTCGATATCATCCAGCAGAGCCGTCGCCGCCGAAGTCATTCGAGCTTCGGTATACCGCATCGCCGCCGGCGGATCGCCATCGACCGAGCCGAAGTTGCCCTGGCCATCAATCAGACGTTCACTCATGTTCCACGGCTGAGCAAGACGAACCAGAGTGGGATAGATCACAGCGTCACCATGCGGGTGGTAATTACCGCTGGTATCACCGCTGATTTTTGAACATTTTTTGGTCTGAGCACGCGGACCGAGATTCAGATCGTTCATCGCAACCAGAATGCGACGTTGCGAGGGTTTAAGCCCATCGCGCACGTCCGGCAGCGCACGAGACATGATCACGCTCATTGAGTAGGTCAGGTACGAATCCTGCATCTCATCAATCAAGGGGTGATCTACAATTTTTTCTTCAAACGTTTCGGGGGCTTGTGGCATGTTTTAACTCTTGTCCAACCATTCAAATGTATCGCGATTTGGTGCGTCTCACGGAATGAAATCAGACCGACCGGCACCGGTCGATATTGTACCAGAATCACCCCATGGAGCAATCGAATCACCTATTCCATCATGCCAAAACACGTCAACAATTCACATGAAAACTTCACATGGGATTGCCCTATGCAGAGTCGGCTCATAACGGCTATGATGCCTGTTCGTCGGCGTCTTCTTACAAACTGAAAGCCTCGCAAATTACGGCTTGAAAAAAATCGTGAGAATGTGTTGATGGACAAAGGAATACTCTATGGGACAACGTTTAATCATTCCAGAAACGGTGGTCATTGACCGGCAGGATCAGATCGAAGAAGTCTGTGCACGAAGCCGGCAGGAGGGTCGATTTGCCTTCGACACCGAATTCGTCATGGAAGATCGGTTTGAGTCTGAGGTCTGCTTAATCCAGATCGCCACGGAAACCTCCATCGTAATCATCGATCCATTTATCAAAGCGCTGGACATCAAGCCGATCTGGGAATTAATTCTGGACGAGCAGGTCGAAGTCGTGGTCCACGCCGGTCAGGAAGATTTCGCCCTGTGTGTGCAACACACCAGTCATCCGCCCAGAAATGTGTTCGATGTTCAATTGGCTGCGGGACTGATCGGGCCGGACTATCCACTGAGCTTGCAAAAGCTGGTGCAACACATGTTGCACATTCGACTGCACAAAAGTAATACGTTGACGGACTGGCGGAAAAGACCGCTGACGCCCGGACAGTTAAGTTACGCCGCAGAGGATGTCGCCTATCTGCTCGAAGCCCGTAAACGGATTAGCCACTTCCTCGCAAAATCGGGAAGAACCGCCTGGGCGAGTAAGGAATTTGAAAAATTTGAAGATCGCGGGCTTTATCTTCGCGCGGAAGAGGAAAAACTGGCTCGGGTCAAAGGAGCCGGTTCGCTCAAAGGGCAGCAACTGGCTGTACTTCATGAACTGTTGGGGTGGCGTGAAAAATTAGCTGAATCGTTTGATCGACCTGCTCGTACCGTGTTGAAAGATTATTTACTGGTGGAGATTGCCAAGGCCGAGTTAACCACCAGTCAGGAAATCAAGGATTTACGCGGTATCAGTTTGGGAGATAAACATCTACGGTGGATGTGCAAAACCATCAAAGCCGCGAATGAACTTCCGCCGGAGAAGTGGCCGGCGATTGAACCGCGGAAGATGGAGAGTGCCAGTGATACCGCAGTTATTGCGTTGATGACAGCGCTGATTCGAAGCTATTGCATTGAAAATGATCTGGCGTATAGCCTGGTCGCTACAAAAAAATCGATCAGCCAACTTCTACATTTCCATACTCATCGCAAACCCGCCGATCGAGCGGAAGTCACTTTATTAAACGGGTGGCGCGGTGAAACCGTTGGCGTGATGATTGATGACGTACTTGAAGGGAAACGCACCGTTCATGTGAAATCCAAACCGGGAAAACGATTGCTGCATATCAGCGATCCTCACGAAAAAAAATAACCCGCAAGAACCTGTCTCGCGGGTTATTTTAATGTATTGAAAATATATAGAGTTTGTCAGCCGGAACTATTTGGCGGCTGCAGTTTTTGTAGAATCCTCTACGCTCTTATACGCGATCACTGATTTTGTACGAATATCCAACTTGCCGTTGTATGTCATAATCGACGACTCCGAGCTATAGAAATCGAGTTTTTGCATCACCGGCCCCAGCTTCATCACCGTACCCATCAATTTTTGAATGATCTTTTTCTGAGGACCGGCCTCTTCGTCCGTCATCCCGCTCGTAGCCATACCAACAAACATACCCCCCATCATACCAACCATTCCTATAGCCTGGGCAATTTCATCACCCAGCTTGGAGGTATCCTTGAACGAAGCGCCCATGATCTGCCCGTCTGGGATCAAGCCCTCTCTTTTGAAGCGGGAATTCGTAACAATGGATGGCGATTTACCTGAAGCGACCTGTAAACATTTATTCACCGACGCAGCCGACGTACCAATCACCAGCCAATCTTTATGCACACCTACCACAGGCTGCAAAAACATGGCCGCCATCGGGTGAGTCACCGTACGGAATCCCTCCGCTTCAACCTGCGCGGGTGAAACCATTAACATCTGCCCCTGGGCTTGCATAAACCCATTTACGAAATTGATAAACGCATTCACTTTGTTGGTCGCCAATTCCGTGTCTTTGACTCGAATCAACAGCACGGAGTCACCACCACCACCCATCATCGGATTGGGTGCTGCCTGGGGCAAGTTAATATTAATGACTTCGCCACCCAGCCAACTGAACAGGTCTCGTTTGGGATCAAATCCAAAATTCGCCATCGCGGTATTCATGGTGGCAATATGACTTTCACCCTCCGGAATATTCCTGGTGACAAAATCGAGTAATTGATCGTACAGACGTTCAAAATTGATCGTACCGCTCAAACTGAATCCAGTCGCGTCGGCAGGGATATATTCATCAAATTTTGCAAATGGTTTGCGATCTAAAATGATTTGAGCGATGGGGCTGTTCACCTTGTTTTTTTGAAAACGACAAACCTGGTCTGAATACTCTCTACGATTTTTTGTCGATGTCGAGGTGATGATGTAATCGACGACATCAGCCATGACCAAAAATTTATTGACCGCTTCCAGTGCCTCATCTGGATTGCCATCACCAGCATGTTCTTTCTTGGCGATATCCTGCAAAATCCCGCTGATGCCTGTGAGTATACGCTTCATATCCACGTAAAAAATAGAATCCTGGGGTGATTTCACTTGTTGCATAGCATTTTTGAAACGGGGTGCGTCCAGAATCGAATGCTTTTTCAATTTACCCGTCATCTGCCCGGCTACATCTTCCATAATCTTGTTGCCAATGGCCAAACCAACAATGTCCTTATAGTGAAAGAGAGTGATGTTAAATTTTTCATGCAATTCCTTTTTCTGTGAAAAATTCAACTGCCATTTTTCTACGCCATTTTGACTGGATTGAGCCACCGACACTTTTTCACTCAGATTGGCTAGCTCATTAAAAATAGCAACCAGCGCTACTACATTTTTCTGGGCGCTCGCATTACTGCTGCGTGCAAGAAAAACGTATTCCGGTCCGATGGAAGTTGGCATAAATCGTTCCGAAAAAGCAAATTCCTTAGAACCCAACGCTTTCCATTCTACGCTGCTAATCAGATTGACTGCTTTTTGAATGGCTTCTTCAATTTCCTTTGCCTGTTCCTCACCGACCATAGAAAATACCAGGCTGGTCAGATCGCGATCGATGCCGCTTTGCTTTAAGGCCGTGAAGAATTCGTCCCACTGTTGATTAATCCATTCTCGCTGAGGATTCTCTACAGAATGAACATACATCCAGGAATCGCCCGGAATGTAACGCCCTAACGTATACGAGGATGAAAGTTCACCGGCGTGTACCACACTCGCCATCGAAACCAGCACAAAAGATAAAACCATACGCCGTATACCAAGTCGCATAAGAATTCTCCAAATTTTTTCCGATTCCCTCGGATGGTTAGACTGGATAACAGATCGGATCATGACGCCGGTCAATCGGAATGCGATCCTCCGAAACTGACCGTTATTCTCTATACTAAAGCGTACCTGTTTGCTTGACCCATTACCAGAATAGCTATGTCATTAGTTGTGATAAGTTGTAGCCTTAAACGCCCACAAAATCCTACAATGTCAATCTGATTCGGTCGAATCGTAACCGATAAATTGTCAGTCGTACAAAACGGGACTAGGATAAACTTATGACGATGGCAGATCCATCGATCATTCATGATCCGTTGCTGTTGGAACTGGCCAAAAAGGCATCCTCCCGATCATCGGGCGTGCTACACGTTTTTGGCCTGTGGGGATCCTCTGCGCCCCTGGTTGCTTCCCAGGTTGCCCGACATGCTTCCAGACCTGTTTTATACGTCACTTCCCACTTAGAAGAAGCGGACAATGCAAGGGATGACCTTGAATTGTTTCTTTCCCGGCCCTGTGAATTATTCCCGGCGTGGGAATCGATCCCCGGCGAGGGGGCTGCCAGTGGTGAAATTGAGGCTGAGCGGCTTAGATTTTGCAATCAGAGACTTGTAGAAAACTGTCAACAAGTTCAACCACATGCGCCCAATCCCATTTCTTCGTCTGAATTGAATCCGTCTTTTGATGTGGTCATCGCTCCCATACAGGCACTCATGCAGCCAGTCCCGACGGTTAAAACCTTACAAAAAAACACCTTGAATTTGTCTACAAATGGCTCGGATCAACATTCAAAACATACGCCGGAGTCATTGCTGGGCTGGGCGATTGATCGCGGCTTTGAACGACTGGATATGGTCGAGTCGCCGGGTGACGTGGCTCGACGAGGTGATATCGTCGACATCTTCGCACTCGGTGAGCCCCACCCCTACCGCATTGAATTTTTGGGTGACGATGTGGAATCCATACGACGTATCGACGTCAGCACCCAACGGTCCATCGAACAACTATCGTCCCTCTCCATCACCTCCCTACCCGCAGACGCGAAATCAAACGACCAGGAAGTGACCTACCTGTTCGACTATCTTTCTCCTCATACACTGATCATTCTCAACAGTCCGGATTTGATTCAGGAAATGGGTGAGACGCTGATCCGCCGGATTGGAGAATCGCATCATATGTTTGAAGTGTGCGACGTGCTTGAACGATGCATGCGGTATTCGCAGATTCACCTGACACGTTTCGGTTCAACCGCGACCCAAAACGAAGAAACGTACAATATGAATGTTTCATCGCTGGAGCGATTCGAGGGCAGTGCCGCTGAAGTAATCACTACACTGGGAGAGATCGCCGAAACGCCTGATACCACCGTGCACATCATTTGTGACAATGAAGGGGAACAACAGCGACTCAACGAAATGATTGCGGAGCAGATACCGGGTGCCGCTGATTCGATTTGTACTTCGATCGGTGTGATGCATCGCGGATTTGAATGGACACGCAGCAAAACCATCGTCGTCCCACACCACGAGCTGTTTCATCGTCAAAGACAAAGACGCCGATTGCGGAAAATCCACGCGGGCAGGCCTCTGGAATCCTGGACAGACTTAAAACCCGGCGACTATGTCGTGCATGTGGTTCACGGCATCGCGTTGTATCGGGGTCTGCAGAAAATGAAAAAAAGCGAAGCGGGTCAGCAGGAAGAATTCATGACCTTGGAATTCGCTGACCACGCCGTAGTACATGTGCCCTGTTCGCAGATTGATCTGGTTCAAAAATACATCGGAGCTGCGGGTCATCGTATTCAGCTCTCGAAATTGGGTGGTAAGCGATGGAACAAAACCAAGGAACAAGTCGCCAACGCCGTCACCGACCTGGCTAGTACTCTCCTAAGAATCCAGGCTGTTCGCAGTGATTCCAAAGGGATTGCATATCCAAAGGACACCACTTGGCAACGTGAATTTGAAGCGGCGTTTATCTACGAGGAAACGGAGGATCAGTTACAGGTCGCAAAAGAGATTCGAGGCGATCTTACCCGATTGCAGCCGATGGATCGATTGATCTGTGGTGACGTTGGCTATGGAAAGACCGAGTTGGCGATGCGGGCGGCATTCAAGGTGGTAGAATATGGACGGCAAGTGGCGGTGTTGGTTCCCACTACGGTGTTGGCAGAGCAGCATTACGAAACGTTTCGATCGCGTATGGCTGATTACCCTTTTACGGTTGAACGTCTTTCGAGATTCAGAAGCGGGCTTGAGCAAAGAAAAACCATTGAGGGTGTAAAGAAGGGTCAGATCGATATTGTGATTGGTACGCATCGACTGCTCAGCAAAGACGTATCGTTTGCAAATCTTGGCCTGGTGGTCATCGATGAAGAGCAGCGATTTGGGGTCGAGCACAAGGAACGACTCAAAGACATGCGGGAAATGGTCGACGTGTTAACGCTCACGGCCACGCCGATCCCACGTACGTTACACCTATCCCTGCTCGGTGTACGAGATATCAGCTCATTGCAGACACCCCCTGTCGATCGCCGGGCGATCTCCACGCAAGTTAGAAATTTTGATCGAGCGTTAATTCGTGAAGCCATCTTGCGTGAAATGAACCGGGACGGTCAAATTTTCTTCGTCCATAATTTCGTACAGTCCATCGCGTCAATGGCGGATACGATTAAAAGCATTGTACCGGAAGCTCGCGTCGTGGTTGGTCATGGCCAGATGAAGGACGGCGAGTTGGAAAAAGTGATGCATGCATTTGTGCAGCATGAAGCGGATGTACTCGTCGCCACCACCATCATCGAAAGCGGAATCGACATCCCCTCAGTCAACACGATTTTCATCAACCGAGCAGAACGGTTTGGCTTGTCCGATCTGCATCAGTTACGCGGGCGGGTTGGGCGATCGGACCATCGTGCGTACTGCTATCTGCTGCTCTCCCCCAATCAGACGCTTACGGGCAAAGCAGCCAAGCGATTGAAAACCATCGAAGAATTTTCAGAGCTGGGTGCGGGGTTCCGTATCGCCATGCGAGACCTCGAAATCCGAGGAGCGGGGAACATTCTGGGCAAACAGCAGAGCGGCCACATCGCCGCCGTGGGCTATGAAATGTATTGCCGGCTGCTGGATCAGACTGTGAGAAGGATGAAAAATGAGCCTGATCCGAC
>CBDTZI010000017.1:0-17303 GCA_965364865.1 uncultured bacterium
GAAAAAAGGAGGCATTTGATCGGGGGAGGACAGTAGAAAAATATATCCGATCAACCCCAGGCCGACCGCGCCGAGAGCGGGTTTAAGCGGGTCAGGGATTTTTATTTTTTCAGCCAGATCTTCGCTGAAGTACAAGGTGCGTGTAAAAAGGACCGCCGCAAAGGCACACAGTACACCGAGAACCAGATAGAGTGGTAACTCGAACCCTACAAAGACGTATCCCATATCTCGCAGAGCGCTGACCTCGAAAATCGCAGTATCTTCGAGGCGCAATGCGTGCATGATGGAACAGCTGATGACGCTGGAAAAAACAACCGGAGAAAATGTTCGGAACGAAAAATCCTGTAGAAATATCTCCAGAGCGAAGAGAACACCCGCGATCGGGGCGTTAAAAATCGCGGCGATCCCCGCTGAAATACCACAGGCCACGACGATGTTCATCTGGCGTTTGGGTACATGAAAGAATTGTCCGATGCTGCTGCCGATGGCGGCACCGATTTGAATAATGGGGCCTTCCGTACCCGCCGATCCACCGGACCCGATCGTGAGTGCGCTGGTAACCGCTTTGGCAGCGGCGACGCGCGGTCGAATTTCGCTGTTTTTTCGATACATGGCGTCCATCACTTCAGGGACGCCGTGTCCCTTTGCTTCGCGTGCAAAATAGTAGGTGATGTAGCCGACGAACAAAGCCCCGACGGTGGGTAAGACGATGATCATCCAGGGGCGACCCTCAAACATCCCGCCCGTGTTTTCATGACCGTAAGCGAACGCGTGAACCCATTCGATCAGCCCGAAAAACAGATGGGCAAACACGCCGGTGGTTCCGCCGATCAGGATCGATACCAGAATCAGAAAATATTCGTCCTTCAATCCCATCCTGGCGATCGCATTGATCAGGCGAAATCGAACGGGTCGAGTCGGTTGGGTTGATGATGGTTGCGTCATAGATTTTGTCAGATCATACTTATGTAGGAAAAAGCAATACAGCAAGCTACCCGCCCTGTGCACCCAACGCAAGCCATCACGTTCGATCAGGTATACCTATGTGAAATTTCACCCGCTGCGTATTTTGATCGATAGAAGAATTTGATGAAATGATTACTCGATTCTCATGGAAAATCAGATTACAATAGTTGCATGAAGACTCAACCAAAAACACCAGAAATCGGCAAGAATGTTTTTATAGCCCCGACGGCATACGTGGGTGGGGATGTGGAAATAGGCGACCACTCAACCATCATGTACCACGTCGTGGTTCGGGGCGATATCGCTCCGATTCGAATAGGGTCGCGTGTGAACATTCAGGATGGCTGTATTGTTCACAC
Organism: uncultured bacterium; assembly: GCA_965364865.1. Lineage (GTDB taxonomy): Bacteria > Planctomycetota > Phycisphaerae > UBA1845 > UBA1845 > CBDTZI01. Next base: position 1,326 of record CBDTZI010000017.1, read on the forward strand.
ACCACATGGTACTCCATTAGATATTGCTGATGATGTTGGGGTAGGCCACCATGCGGTGGTTCACTGTCGCAGTATTGGCTCGAGATCGTTGATTGGAATCGGGGCGATCGTGTTGGATGACTGTGAAATTGGCAGTCGTTGCATCATCGCAGCCGGTTCTGTCGTGCCACCGAACACCGTAATTCCCGACGATTCGGTCGTCATGGGTGTGCCGGGAAAGATCGTCCGAAAAACAACTGAACAGGACCTCAAAATCATAGACCATGTAGTAGCCAGCTACGAGCAGATTGGCCGAATCCACGCTACGGGTGAATTTCCGAATATCGCTGAAAAATATACGAATGGGTCAGTATGAGGACTACTTTTTAAGAGATTTGATGCCTATTATAGGATGGCTGAAAATAAAGAGGTGGTGTAATTACAATAGCGTGACTATGAAAAGCCACTGTTTTCTGAGATAATGGCGTTACCAGAATGGATTTATACAGTCGTTATTTTGTAAGTCGATGAGAGGGTTCGTCGCATTAAAACGTCTATTGGAAAGTGACGTGTTATGTCTTGTCGGGGAAGAATGGCACGTTGTTGGTTTTGGCCGTCTCGCTCATCAAAACGGTCAGTAGTTTGTCATCGCTTTAACCTTGGAGGCGAAACCGGCAGGCCCGTAACCCACCGAAAAAATTGTCCAGGGATTGTGTGTCGTTTTTTATTGTAGAGTGAAGATGCCACCATCGGATTCCAACCCATTACCAGACTCAATATTGCCTGACCCAGAATCCACGATTCTGGGAACCCTTGGCGATTTTGAACTACGTCGAGAGATCGGTCGAGGCGGTATGGGTACGGTGTACGAGGCCTGGCAGCAATCCCTTCAACGATTTGTAGCGCTGAAAATTCTAGGGCGTCACGTCGGCGCATCTACACAGGCGATTCAACGATTTCAACGCGAAGCCTCCACGGCTGCCAAGCTGCATCATGCACACATCGTTCCGATTTACGCGCAGGGTGAACAGGACGGCGTGTATTACTACGCGATGGAATATGTGGTGGGGGACAGCCTGAATAAAATTATCTCCGTCTACCGTGATCCCGATTCCTCTCTGTCGAGTCTGACCACCACCGATACGGATGAAACGGTAGCCTTGAGCAGAGCGTCGATGTTGGCTGGCAGTGAATCTACCGCCATCGATACTGAACAAGAGGATGTTTCTCAATGTCACGTTCGTTCCGGCGTTTTACTTTCAAATATTCCCAAAGAATGTACGACGTTGGGTTATTTTACCAATATCGCAGAGCAAATCGCACTGGTGGCAGATGCGCTGGATTATGCGCATCAACAGGGTGTGATTCATCGTGATATTAAGCCTCACAACTTGATGCGTGGTCCAGAAGGGCGTTTGCGTATTGTCGATTTTGGCCTGGCTCGGTTGTCGGAACAACCCGGGGTCACGATGACGGGCGAATGGATCGGTTCGCCATTGTATATGTCACTCGAACAGATTTCCGGTGATCATGGTAAGGTGGATCATCGCATCGATATCTACTCACTCGGGGCGACGATGTATGAATGGTTGACACTGACACCCCCTTATCCGGGTGAAACGCGCGAACAGGTCATCACTAAAATTTTGAGCAGTCAGGCGCAACCCCTTCGAATGATCAACCCGAAAATCCCGGTCGATCTGGAAACGATTTGTCTTAAAGCCATCGAACGAGATCGAAATCGTCGCTACAAATCAGCGGGCGATCTACGGGACGACCTTCGGCGTTATCTGGCGGATCAACCGATCAAAGCCAAGCGTGACGGTTTTGTTGTACGCGTGGGCAAGACGATGAGACGAAAACCAGTGGCGACACTTACGATGGCTACGCTGCTGATTGCATCGGTGTTGTCCTGGGCGGTCTATAGCGCCAAGAACGAAGTGAAATCGCAGACGCAGGTAATCGCACAAGCCCAGAAGCAGGCGGAAGATGCCGAGCAGAAAACCGAACAGGTGTTAGATTTGCTGAGCCGATCGTTACCCATTGAACTGGGCGGAACTTTTAAGGTTGTTGAAGCGGTACAGAAATTGGTGAATCCTACGACTTCCAACAAAACCGCGATGGGAAAAAACTCTGCGGATCAAGCTACGGCCTCGAAACTTCCCATGGTGGGTACACCAAAATCCCTTGCGAGGCTTCTTGTCTTGCAGTGGTACACCTTCATCGAACCAGACTGGTCTACGTGGTTGTCATCCATTACGTCAGATTCAAAATCGATGATCGCCCAGGCCGTGGACCATTGGAAAAAAAGAGAACTGCGTAAAGCCCTCGATATTCTTAACGGCTATTTTGATCGGCCATCGAAGAGTCAGGAATTACAGATGCAGGCTCGGTTGCTGCGGATGGTGATTGATAGTGAGCTGGGTGAATTTGACCATTTGATGAAAGATGCAACCAATCTGTTGCAAGCGGATCAAAAGTCCGCCGATGCCTATTTGTGGCATGGTCTGGCACTGATGTTGAAAAACCAGGTTCAAGACAGCATTCCTGATCTGACCCGGGCTTCGGAATTAAACCCGAAATCCGCGTGGAGTAAAATGGCACGAGGACTTGCGCTGATTGGTGACGGTCGATCCATCGGTGCAATTTTGGAATTTGATGACGCGCTGCGACTTGCGCCCACGATCCCGGTGGCCTACCTGGGCCGTGCTCGGGCCTATTTTGCAGCGGAAAATGTTGAAGATGCGGTACCGGATCTCAATTATGTATTAGATCAGGATCCGGATAATCCCGATGCGTTGGCGATCCGTGGTGATTGTTATATGGCTACACAGCAATACGCAGAGGCCGCCAGCGACTATCAAAAAGCGATGAATATCAGCGGTCAATCAACGGGATTGGGTGCCTATTACCTGGCGGCGCTGATGCAGCAACGCCAACTCAACAGAACCAACGCGACCGATGCTTCGACCGAATTGGATTCACCAGTCAAGCAGGACACTCCTGCGCCGCGGGATGGTTCGACGGCGTCTCCCCTGCCCAACTGGTTAATCCGCTGGTTAAGAGAAACGCCAAAAAGTGTAATCCCGCAAACCACTCGCAAATCCAATTTGAAATTATCAATCGATTCGTTTCATTTCTTTGGCCTGTAGTACGTCCATCCTTCTGGACGATTGATTCAATATGGTAGATGGCGTGAATTCTATGATGATGGTGCGTTTACGCGATAGGATACCAACCCGTCGGCTGGTGTTTACCTATGCGCGTAGCGGTGGGCCAGGTGGACAGAACGTCAACAAAGTGAACACGCGTGTCACTCTCTGGTTTGATCTTGATGGAGATTCATATTTTGATGAGAACCAGAAGAGGAGGCTTCGGAGTAAGCTTCGCAGTCGCATCAACAAGGAAGGGTACATTCATATTGTTTCGATGCGACACCGCACACAAAAAGCCAATCGCATCGCCGTGGTCGAACGCTTTTATGAATTGTTGGTTACGGCACTTCATCAAGCCAAGCATCGCAAGCCGACGAGAGTATCCCGGGCGGTCAAAAAACGCAGACTGCAACAAAAAAAACAACGTAGCCAACTCAAACAGCTACGCTCGTCACGAATCAATCGCAATGACGAATGAGCCATACCCATCGTCGCGTAGATCAATCACAGGTGAATTTTTCGGCGAGAGAAATATATTTTTCCAATAGGTCGGCTGTTAATAAAAAATATCAAATCTGTATCTAAGCCATTATCAATAGCTTACGCGCATTTCACAAAACAATTAACAGGGTGGGGTTGGTGTGACTTATATTATTATCTTGATACAACAGTGTACAAAATGTAGAATGGCGTTTGATCTGATGTAGGGTGTGAGGATGGAATCACGCACCGATCTATCGTGACGTATCTGTTTATCCGGCGTATCAGGGATGTCCGTCGAGATGAAATCTTTTTGTACTTGTCACCGATGAAAGCTTTTATCGGTTTCGGGAGATGATTTCATGCTATTCTGGGAACTCCTTCAAAAAAAATCAGCGGGTAGCCATACAAAACAGACCGCCCAGCGAAATACGGTGGCCGCCTCTACGCTACGATTGCCCTTTGATACGCGCTGTTCAGCTATCACGAAATTGGGCAAGCAGTGCAAGGGCCGTGTTCGCTCTGGACGCGACTGGTGTCCCTTTCACGATCCGGAAATCATTGCACGACGTCAACAAAACAGATCATCTCCGGCACGAAAAACGCGTCTAAAATTAACCCATCTTCCAGACGGATATTTGCGAAAAATCAAGGATCGCACTTCGGTGGGTCATGCGATGGATCGACTCTATCGAGAAATTCGACTCGGCATCATCACGCCCGAAATGGGTCGTGTGATGTTTTCGGTATTAAATCGAATACTGGAATCGGGTCTGGCGGATCAGGGCGGTTCTCCGAAAAATATTCAACGAACCAAGGCGGAACGGTTGCGTCCCAAGCTGGGAATGTTGTTAACACGATCCGAAAAATCCGCGTGGCGAAAAGCCGTTGCCCACGCTCCTAAAAACGTGTTATTCAAAGATGAAAAATCACCAGCAGTGAGAAAAAAATCGAAAGATCCGGTGAACCTGCCGAATGTTTCCTTTGACGATGTCGAAACGCCAGTGGGTTTATCGCTGCAAGTGGCGTCGTAGAGAAAAGAATAACAACAAAAAGCCCGTACGAGTATCTTCGTCGAAGATATCCGAACGGGCTTTGTTCTTACCTGCATTCTTATAACACTGGCATGTACACGACAATAGTACTCACGCTGGAAACATTATTAGATTAACTCATCTACGGTCGTGGTCACGCCGCGTAAATCGTTGTAGATCGCCAGGAATTTATCATAGGCCGCACCGTTGCCATCGTAGGAAGATAATTCCCGAGATGCGCTGGTCGTTTCAAGCGATGCGGTGAATTCGGTTAACGCCTGACTGAATGCTTCTTTAAACAGTGACATCGCATCATCCAGTGTAGAGGTTGTCGCAACGGTCGTTGTTTCTGATGTTTGATCAACTGGTAATGTGGTTATGTCTGCGGTTAAGTTTGTGGTTTCGTTGAGCCTGGTATCGTTCAAGACTATTTTAGAATTCAGCGAGTCGGCATCAACGATTTTTGAAACCGCATCCGCTTCCAGGGTGGGTGGTGAAAGAGTTTGCGATAATTGACCCACGAACGAATCGAATGAGGATTGGATCGAAGTTTCCAACGCAGCTGGATCAAGTTCGCGGATCGAAACATTACTTAGTGTATCCTGTAGTGTGGATTCAAAATCGTTATACAGATTCGTCAAAGACGTCTTCGTTTCTGCATCGTCGGTCAGCGTTGAAACCGATTCGTTGAATGCATCATGGACCGTGCCGATCAATTTCGTCGATTGTTCGTTCAGGTTCGTCAGTGATTGTGTTTCCTGCTGTGCGGAAAGTTGATCGAAGAAATTGATGCGCAGTCGCACGTCCGCTACGCCGCTAAAATGTCCTTCGTTGAGCAACCGGAGCACGCCGTGGCCTTTGGCTTTGCTGCTCTTGGCTACTTCCAGATTCGCTTCATCATCCTGTTCATTAACCGTCAAAGCACTTTGCAAAACCTGCGAATCGATCTGTTGAATCGGTTGCTGCGTTCGACTCGTTTTACTGGTCGTAACGGGCGAGGCTGTCAGACGCGGTGCATCGAGACTTATTGGTTGAATCGTGAGATTGGACATCCGTTTATCAACTCCATTCGGCCTTGTGAATTTCCATGAAATCACCGATGGGTATTTATCGGCCTGGAGTCGAAATAAGCTTGGCAATAATGGCATGAAAAGAAAAAAGGCTCGACCTTGTACAGGCCGAGCCTCGATTACAGCATTATCATTCATCCATTACAGCTATTATTGGCCGCGCAATATTCGCCGAGTTTGGATTGTTATTCAGGGTTCATCACCGCATCTACGCCGATGGTATCTTCGCCGGCGTTCACGTTGACACTATCCACCGAGGCGTCGAGGTATCCGGTTGCGGAAAAATCAACGCGATAGCTACCCGGTTCCAGGCCCATCAACATGTATGTGCCATCCGCTTCGGTCGCGGTGGAAGTCACTTCCACGTCAGCGAGATACACGGTGACCGAAACATTTTCTAGCGGCGTTGTTACTCCGCCGTTATCGAAGGTGACGGTTCCGGCGATGTTACCGGTTTCGCTTACGTCGGTGACACGCATCGCCAGTGAAGGTGAGAATTTGAATTCACGAATGTCTTCCGGGCTGCTGACGGCGCTGCCGGGTATGGGTTTGAAGGCTCGGCTCAGATCAAAGTCGAGCAACAATCCGGTACCCTCACCGCCGACTTCAAAATCGAAATTCAACTTGATACCCGATTGTGCACCACTGGGAACTTTCAGCGTAAATTCGCCCGCACCTTCCTTCAAGATAATTTGGCCTTCAGTGACATAGACGCGCATTTGTGTGTACATTCCGGAGGGTACGTCCAGGTCGACCAGTAAATCGGTTTCACCATTTTGCAGGTTTAGAAGATTAAAAGTACGTTCGCCAGAGAACACTTCGATAAATGGACAGCTGTTATCGTCCGGGTCACCATCGTCATTTCCATTATCGTCGGACTGCAAGCAGGTATCCGTTTCCTCGTCACACGTCTCGCCATCGCAGGCCTCTACACCCGCGGTACATACTTCTTCGACGCAGGTTTCTTCGCCGTTACAGAACAATCCGTCGTCGCAGTCTTCGTTGGCTTCGCAGGCAACTTCTACATCGTCGTCATCGTCATCGCCGGCGCAACGAATTTCAATTTTGGTGATGGTGACGTTGGCCTCCTCAATCAAATCAAAGGGGAAAGGTTTATCGGTCAGCCAGATTTTGAGATTTCCGGTTTGCTTACCCGAAGCGGTCGGAGTGTTACTACATTGTATATTTGCAATCACAACGCCCAACAGACACATCATACCCAACAGTTTCTTCACATGCGATTTCATTTCGCGCGCCCTCCATTTGCGTACAACCATTTCGTTTGAGGATATTCGTTCGATCTTTTGAACACACCCACTTTTCCACCCGGTACGTATTCGCGTTGATCCGGCAGGCGGCTTCTTGTGGCGATAACCTGACCTGAAAATCTCTGCGAACCTAATTAGTATATTACAATTCTACCTTCGTCCACTTCAAATGGTAGGGTTTCTTCCGCTTATTACAATGTTATTTCGATCGGGGTTGGTGTGTGATAACCGCTTCTGTAAACATCACCAGGCGATTCATCTATAGGACGTTCTTAGGAGTGTACATCCCACGCATCATTTATAGGGTGGCTTGGGCAGTGCGAATCGATCACGCATAGTGCTGTAATCATCCCCACCAAGACGTGCGATAAGATCGATTTTTTCGACGTTTGCGGTACCGTCCTCGTTACAGATGTCTCTGGCGATGTGGAAGCAGAGCACTTCGCACACGCAGATGTTCGCAGCCAGCGGACCATCTCCCACAGGGACGATCTGCAACAGCTTACACTCCATCTGAACGGGGGATTCTGCGACTCGCATCGGTTTGATGAGCTCACTTTTTATCGGAGTAAAGCCAGCCTCCTCAAATTCATTGACTTCCGGCGGGAAAGCAACGGAGGCGTGATTCATTTCGCTGTGGATTGCGTGGGGTACGACGTTCACGACGCATTCGCCGACCTGTCGTAAATTGATGATGGTGTCTTTGGAAGACCCGTTGGCTTTGGTGCAGGGTGAGAAGATGATGGCGGGCGGGGCGGAACCGACGGCGTTGAAAAACGAAAAGGGTGCGAGATTGGGGGTGCCGTCCGCGGAAATCGTGGAGACAAAGGCGATCGGGCGGGGGACCACACAGGACAACAGGGTCTTGAAATTTTCTCGACCCTGCCGTTTTGATGTAATCAACGTCTCAAAATTTTCGTATGTGTGCATCAGTGTTCATCCGTTATCTAGTATTCACTCCCGGACCAGCTTAGTCTGTCCGTTATCATTCATCAACAAAGGATTTTTCAGGTATTTATGTGGTGTCGCTGAGATGTTATTAACGACGGGTCATTTCCTCATAGTCGCGGATCGGATATCCTGTCAGCTCCCTCACGGTCGCTGCTCGGATATGGCGGACGCGGTTCGGATAAAAAGAAACCTCCCCCAGCCCCTCCTTGGTAAGGAGGGGAGTGCGGTTCTGCCGCGGCGGATGAGTGGCATCCAAAAACATGGCGGCGTTGCGCTTGGCCATGCTGCCCGTGGTTTTGACTTTTCGACTTTTCGACGTCTGGGTTTTTCGAATTGTTTACTGCTTGGTGGATTCGCGCAGCTGCTTGCATAGCTGATAGTATTTCAGCGTGTTGCGGACATCCCTACTGATCTCGCTGGAGGCGATCGCTACCGCTTCTTCCTGCAAGACAATGGCTCGATCCAGATGTCCGATGTGGTATAAAGCGCGGGCGTAAGTCGTCATGGCTACCGCGTCGCGCTTGTTCGTGGATAGATAGGCTTTGTTGGCTGCCTCCAACGCAAGATCTGGCACGCTGGTCGTGAAATCATTGATTCTGAATAACATGCCCGCCAGTTGTGTCATGGCTTTTGAATTTCTTTTGTTGTCGTCGATATAAGTCCGAGCCCATTTGCGGAAGTTTTTCTTATTTCGTAGTTCCTGAGCGTAAATGTTCACCAGCGCATCCATCGCGACTTCGTTGGTTGGATCGATTTTAAGAATATCAACGAGTCCATCCCAAACTTTTGCCCACTGGCCCATCTGAATGGACATGCTCAGCGCCTGCAATCGTTTGATCACTTCTCGCTCGACCTTGGCGGCGGATAAATCATAAGAACCGTCAATGATTTTGGGGAGAATTTCACCCAGCTGTGGATCAAGCGGGCTACCCTGCCAGAGGATGTTTCCATCGCGGCCAATCAGAAACGCATGAGGAATACCCATGGCGCCGGCGGCTAGTAAGTAACGATTCGTGGTTTTGCTGTCATGATCGATGGCTACGGTGTAGCCCATTTCCTTGCCGCGTTTTTTCACGAAGCGTCGGACTGCTTTGGCGGTGTTCCCGCGATTATCCGGGTCGGTGACGCCGATAATCGTCAGGTCGTTTTTGTATTTTTCCTGAAATTGAGTGAGCAGGGGTACGCTGGCTTTACAGGGCGGGCACCACGTCGCCCAGAATTCGATCATGTGTATTTTTTTGGATGCGTCTCGTGATAAATCTACCGCGTCTCCTCGAACCCATTCCTTGATGGATAGCGGCGGCGCTTTATCGCCGACGTCCAGTGTGGTTTGTGCAGACGCGAGCTGGCCTTGAACCAAAATGACGCATAACGTTAACAGTGATAATCCCATTCGTTTCATGGATGAACCGCTCCTCAACTCTTGCTGCTTGTACCTTCAAATATGCCCCAGGCCCGACGCGTACTTACGCCGAAGAATCATAGGACAGGATCGTAATCATAATCCATCCCGATTACCAGTTATTCCCTGATCATAGACCGATATTGCAGTTGAATTTTCGCTTGTTTTGCGTTGAATTTAGCGAAATCGCATCGAATGGCAGCAGGCTTGTGTCATTATGTCGTTGCAATTTTCGAGCGGGTGAGCTTTTTCAGGCGATTGCAGGCGTCTTCAAGATCGGCGATCTGCTTTGCGTAACAAAAACGTAATTGATACATGCCATCGGAGGGATTTCGATAAAAAGCAGACCCCGGAACGGTGGCGACGCCGACTTCTTCGAGAATCGCTTCGGTGGCTGCGGTCGCGTCGGACCAGCGGTTTTTTTCAAAAGCAGCCAGCATGTAATAACTTCCGTCGGGAATGTACGGGTCGAACCCGATGGAGCGGAGGGTGTCGACGAGCATTTCACGTTTGGTCAGATAGTCCGCTCTCATGTTTTCGTAATAAGAATCGGGTAGACGCAGGCCCGCTTCGATGCCGTGTTGTAACGGAGCCGGTGCGCAGATGTACATTAAGTCGTTGACCACGGCGATGCGGTCGATGATGTCGGATGGTCCGATCGTGTAGCCCACACGCCATCCCGTGACGGCGAATGTTTTGGACGAGCCGCTGATGGTGATCGTGCGATCTTTCGCTTCGGGGAACTTGGCGATGCTGATGTGCTCTTTGCCGTAAGTGATGTATTCGTAAATTTCGTCGGTTACGATCCACAGGTTGTGTTTGTTGGCTATTTCAGCGATCGATTTCAGTTCGGTTTCGGTAAACACTTTTCCACAAGGGTTGGAAGGGGTACACACCAGAATCATTTTCGTATTTACTGTGATGGCGGCTTCCAACGACGATTGATCGTAAGACCAGTTGGGCGGTTGCAGATCGACAAAGTTTACACCCACACCAAAAAGACTCAGCAGGTTCACATGGTAACTATAAAACGGAGAGAACACGACGACTTCGTCGCCAGCATTTAAGATAGACAAGACCGAGCAGGTGAACGATCCAGCTGAGCCGACGTTCACCGCGATTTCAGATTCGGGATCGCATTCAATTCCGTTAAACGAACGCATTTTGTCGGCAATCGCTTGTCGAAGTTCGGCGGTGCCACGAAGATTGGTATAGACGGCGTGGTCGTTGTCGATCGCCTGTTTGGCTGCGTTTTTCACCACCTCGGGTGCGGGTTGATCGCACACGCCCTGTGAAAGATTGACTCCGTTCATCGCGGCGCAGATCGCGGAGAATCTACGGATGTCTGATTGTTTGATGTTCTTCACCCGATCGGCGATTGGATTATCCACGCATCTACTCCTGTTAAAAAAATGCTTAACACGCCGCGCTGGTAGAATGACCAACGGCCGTTTCGTCCCGACGGGTAGTCTAGTCGATGACGAGAAGAAAAACAATCGGAGTTGCGTTCTGCGCTGTGAAAACAGTGTAATTTATTTGTTGGGTGCGGTGGCTTGCAGTGATTGTAGTGTGAAATACGCACGACTGGCGGCGATGGAAGAGGCCAATGCGATCAGGGGGGTGGTGATGTCCGGCGTGCCGCAACCGGTCAACCATTGGGCGATCTCGACGAAAAATGCGACGGAAAAAATGAATGCACCGATAATCCAAACGGATGGATCACGATTGAATCGAGGGATGATCATGAGCAAAGTGACACTGAGTGTTGCGTATGTCATCACCACGGCCAGCATGTTGGCCACGGCGAAATGGAAAGATTCATGCCATAGCGTTTCAAAGGGGATCCAGTGAAAGGTTCCTCGTGATAATGACAGTGTGGACCATTGATTCATCGGAGCCGCGGACGCGATCAAAATCAACATTTGAAAAACGGCGAGTGCCACAAAAAAATAAACCGTTTTTGTTCGATGGCTTGTGGAGTCGAAAATTTTTCGCTTCCCGTCATCATCGCCGACATTGACCATGTTCACTGCAACCCACGCTCCGCACACCACGGCCAATGATCTGAACAAGATCGCTTCCAGTTCAAACACATGGGACCGGGTGAAGAGTTGCATCCCTTCGATCACGCTTACGAGGATGATGCCATGAAATATGGCGTAACCGGTAGCTGTGAAAGGAGCACGTTTGTTTTTACGATGGGACATCGCCAACAGGTATCCCAGCAGGGCGAACCAGGCGGCTCCGGTCAGTCGTTCCGCCAGTCCAGCGGTCAGCGACGTGGGCGCTAACAAATTCCCGGTGATCAAAGGCAGCCACTGAGCGCGATGAAACGCCGAGTGTAGGGCTGTGGATGAAGTCAGAAAATCAAACGGGATTAATTCGTAGCAGAAGATTCCCAGTGTCATGACGAACACCGCGACATTAAAGGGTTGGGTGGCCCACTGTTTTCTGATCGATTGTCGATTGTTGTAGTACAGTATTTGAAGCGTTAACCACAACGCCGCACCGGCCATCGAGCCAAAGCCGTTGAAGACGACATCGCACCATGAGGCGTATCGTAATGCCATGCCAGCCTGTAAGGATTCGACCATCACGCTGAGTACCACTCCGGCAAACCCCACGATGAATACATCCGACAGGTTCAGTCGATGTTGTGCGAACCACCGTCTCATCCACAGAAAACCGAACGGAATGTACACCGCGATGTTGGTGACAAGATCGTTCAAATCGAATCGTCGCAGGGAAATCGAAAACAATCCCCATGCGTTGGAGGGTTGATAAGCGGACAAGTCAATCTGAAAAGGGATACACGATCCGTAAATAATGAGAGCGGTGATGACCAAGGGCCAATAAATCGAAGGCTTGTCTTGAAGCATGTAAGGGTTATAGCCCAGGCCGGTCCTGTTCGTGAACTGTTGTGTATATCTTGCCTGCAAACCCTTACCCCCTCACGGTGTTTGGTGATTCTAGACCACGAAGTGATGGATGTCTTGATTCAGAATGAGAAATCATTGTACCGTTATTCTACGTTGGTATGTTTTATGGGGCGTATGAGAGGATTCGATCCGATGACCCACTTCCGATAGGATGGGCTGTTGTGGAAAAGTATTGCCGATTGCTACTCATTATTTTCCGCGGCTGGCAACTCGTACCATTGTGAAGCGGATGATATTATGGGCCTTTGAATCTAGGAAGAATGTTAGATGAAAGCCGCGGTGATCCATCAGTTTGGCAGGCCGGAAGTTTTTCAATATGAGGATGTCGCGACGCCCGAGCCGGGAGACAATGATCTGCTGTTCAAAGTCGTCGCTTGTGGAATCAATCGGTACGATCTTTATCTGCGTATGGGGGCGGTGTTTGAGGATATTCGTTTCCCCATATTATGGGAGCAGGCGTAGCTGGTTGCGTTGCTGTTGTGGGTAAGAATGTTTCGGGCTGGAGTGTGGGTGACCGGGTGATCGCTGCGCCGGGGTATCCACTCGATCCGAAAGAGTGGGATACGATTCCTGAAAATGGCGCTCCGAGTTTTGAAGTGACCGGCACACATAAATGGGGCGGGAATGCAGAGTATATTCGTATTCCATCACGTTTTGCGATTAAAGATGACACGGGTTTGCCGCAGGAACAGGTGGCTGCGATGCCGTTGGTGTTGATGACGGCCATTCATGCGGTGGCAACATTGGGTGAAGTGAAGCCTGGCTACAAAGTGTTGGTCCAGGCTGGGGCTTCGGGGAGTGGTCACGCGTGCGTTCAGGTGGCTAAGGCGTTGGGGGGCCCAGGTGGTTTCAATCGTTGGGTCGGATGGAAAATTTGAATTCGTGCAATCCGCCGGTGCGGATCGAGTGATCAATTATAACCGACAGAATTTTGCGGATGAGATTTTAGATTGGACGGAAGGTGAGGGTTTGGATGTCGTCATTGATAATGTTGGCGGCAGCGTTTTTGAAGGCAACCTTCGTGCGCTTCGGGTGGGTGGCGTCTTTGTGAATTTTGGATTGGTAGGAGGGATGAAGGCGACTTTGAATTTTCGCGATCTGTTTTTCAAGCAGCTTCAACTCCGCGGATCATTTATGGGCAGCCTGGATGAACTCAGGCGGGGGTTGGAATTACTCAAATCCGGTAAGGTTTATGCTTCCATTGACCGTACTTATTCTCTCAACGAGACAGGAACGGCCCATCAATATATCGAATCACGAGCGGTTCGAGGAAAAATTATACTCATTCCTTAGCTGTGAAAAATTTTGTCTAATGTAACATATCACTCTTTTCTGGTGTCATTTAAATGACACAATAAGAAAGTCTAATTCAAATTTAGAAAGTACTAACTTATCGAATTTCGATCTCGCTTTACCTTTTAACTGCTACAAGCATCTTTATAGATATGTAACTGAGTTTTGTAACGCGCGGCTTGCTGTCAAGTATTCAATTTGAACAATCAATTCTCAGTCGAATAAATAGTTTGCGTAATTATGGTTGTTGTCTGGAAAATATTTTTCTTGACTATTTGCACTCAAATTTGTTACTTTGGGGATAATATCAGTCGTGGTAACCTGTGCGTTAGCGTGTAACTAATGTTTGTTACTTCGATATTTCACAAGAGCAGAGGAGGACGTTCCATGTTGAGGTTTAATCGAATGATATGTGCGTTGTTGGTATGTACGTGTGTTGGAATGGTGTATGCGAAGGCGACGAAAATATTTACGTTCACTGCTGTAAATGGGGGCGTTGCAGAAAACCCTGATGGTGATGGGATGGCAATGCTACATTTTAATGCACAGACCGGAGATACTTCCATTCAAATTAGCATGTCAAAATTTATCCCGGATACGGGGTACTTCGTTGCGGTCATTCCCGCTGTTGCAAGGGCGGCTGTGTCCAGCAATGCGGCGGGTAACTTTCAATGGCAGGGCGTGGCACATTTTGATGTTTTGAATGCTGGGATTAATCCATGTGTCATCATCTGGCGTGATGATAATGGTGATGGCATTCGTCAACAAAATTCGGGAGAGATTTTTGGAACAGAAGATCGTTCAATCGGATGCGTGAATTAACGCAGACATGATGTGATTGCTTAACGAATTTTTATCTACTCATTACGTCCGACATTTTTTGTATCCTTGGTTTTGTGAAAAGTTTGCATGAAGCCAGGTCGGTACCATTTCTGCCGGGCGTTTTTTTTCTTAATCTACAATCTGACGCCAGCTTCCCTGGGCGATGGTCATGTTGGGTGTGTCGGTAAAACCGGGCGGCGGGTTTTGAAAGTAAATATCATCATACACAATGTTGACATTGGCCATGTTCAAACCGGGGTCTTCCAGTGTCGCAGTGTTGCCCACCAGAAGAGTCCCATTCACAGTGATGTTGTTGTATACGGTTACATTATCGGAGATGTAAATCATTCCATTGATTTCGGAAGGGTAGGTGTCGAGAGTATCCGTATCTTCGACATCGTTGTAGGGCGTATTGATGGGATTATAATTGATGTTATCCGGAGCACCTAGTTCTGCTAATGCGATGTTGTCGTAAGAAAGAATCATGGATCCATCGACGAGCAGGGCGGGTAAATTGGCGACGGCGGGTTCCCATTGGATGGCATTCTCAACGGCAGAGTTCGCCCCGGGATTGATCAACAACAAAGTTCCGACGATACGAGAATTCGTAATTTTAACATCTGCCCCCGCACAATCAATCACATAAATCCCTTCGGTATTCAACAATTTTAATCCATAAGGATTGTTCGCAGGAGACAACACAACATTTTCGATCACTTTGGATGTCGCCCCCGTTGTCAGGTCGTTGTAGGCAATAGTTGTACCCGCAGTCAGGTAATAATCGAATACTCCAAGTCGCGGCATGATTTTCGAGGTGATGGTTACGGTGTTGGTGCCGTTGTAACTACTTCCTGAGATATTATTAACGGCTTCGGCATCGGCATTGATGATCGCATTGTTGGCGGTGATGGTATCATTTGCACTCAACACGCTGTCAGAGGTTATGGTGGCCGTATTCATCACGATGTCGTTACCAGCGTGTAACCCACTGGCCAGAGATGAGATCGGCACGGGTTGTGGCTGCAGTGTAATTTGTAGTTTGTAACGAGCCTGATTCAGCCATCCAGTTCCGGTCATCAAAACGAAATCCATTTCGTCGTTGTTCAAGTCTGCATCGACGGGATCAACCACCGACAGATTGTAAAACCCATTTCCGATCGGTATATTGGTAGCCCATATCCCGTTTGTCTTTTGTTGCCTCCAGTTAGGGTTTTTTTCGATTTCCAACATGCCCAGGTCGACGGCGGATTGCGCGAACAATCGGGTTTGGATAACGTCTGAAGAATTTTTGGTTGATCGCCAGCGAATGCGCATCGCGGTGATTGCGGACAGACTGATGACGGTCAAAGCCATGACGGTACCCAGGACCAATACATAACTCATTGCATTTCGGCGATGTTGATATCGTTTCATGGGGAATCGTTCCCTTACAAGGTTGATCGCAGGGCTTTATTCATGGATTCACTTGAAGTTTTTATGCTGTATAATCTGGTGAGGATGATTCCATCTTTCACGATCGTAATGGTAATATTTTTTATCCCGTCGTTGACGATCGACGATTTGGTTAAATCGTCAGCGTTCACAT
>CBDTZI010000018.1:0-17140 GCA_965364865.1 uncultured bacterium
GGATATTCGTGAAGCGTATTATCTTTCGATCACCGGCCAGGGCGCACCCGGTGGCGATGCGTTCGTTCAAAAAGTCGGTGCACTCTACGGCGTCGCTTTTACGGTAAAAATGCGTAGCAAATCCGCAGGACAGGATTATGTGGTCGCCAAGCTGGAGGGGTTGTGGTGGGGCTCGAAAAGCAAACACGATTTCATGGACGAACCACGCGAGACCTGGAACTGGAAACTGCTGATCCGCACGCCAGAATTTATTACGAAGAAAAATATCGCCGAAGCGGTGGATGTGTTGATCAGTAAGGGCAAGGATGAAGCTGTGCGTGAGGTCAAGCTCGAAAAGATAAACGAAGGTCAATGCGTGCAGGTGCTTCATGTGGGTGGTTACGATCAGGAAACCGCAGCGATCAACGGTATGACGAAATTCGCCGAGGATAACGGAATGGTACGAAGCGGATACCACCACGAAATCTATCTGTCCGATCCTAACAAGACGGACCCAGCCAAGCTAAAAACCATCTTACGCCAACCGGTGAAAAAGAAATAAAAAAAATTGGCTAATAAGTACCTTAAGGATTGTTTTTTTGTATAAACGCTAATATTTTAGTAACCAAGACCATTGCATCTTGAGACATATCATCTTTTGTAACAATGTATTTTATAGCTTTTTCTGCAAAGTTTACTTTATTTTTAATCGTACCACTCTTATCTGCGTAAGCCGATTTTGATGCTTCACAACCTGCCCCTTCTGTTTTACGTATTCTCTTACTCTTGGATTTATTAACAAGCACTCTGTCATCTATAAAAGAACCTAAACTATCATCTTTATAGTCTTCCTGTTTAAATCCGTTTAATTCTACATCATTGCCTTCGTAATCCTTAATTATATTCGTTATTACTTCGGGAGTTAGTAGATTTTCAATTTCCCGGCATGGGATCTTATAAAATCTATCTTTTAAATTTTTCTCAAGTTTATCGTGTCGTTCTTCTTTTCCCTCGTCACTATCTGCTATTAAAATTAATCGACCACATAAACTTTCGACATCTATAGGATGTTCTTCATCATCCAAAAAAGACCAATGAGTAATGCATGAACCTCCATACTCAACGAATGAATAATGCAAATCTTCCATGTATTGCGTTGGAGATTCTTTCGTTAATATCTTCAGATAATGTCTAATGTACATGCGGTCGGTTATTCCTTCTACCCAGATAGTACAATTGGATAACATTACTGAGGAATTGTGTATACCTAAATCTCTAAGTAGTTGAAAATCCTTGTTCGTAGAAGGAATAATTTTAAATGTTGGTACTTTCTCTTGATCGCCACCATCAGGTAATTTTTTCTCTAATTTAAATATTGATACAGATGATTCATCCAAAGTCATATCCAAAAATTGATTTGAATGAGTTGTAATTACCGTTTGACGACTTTTTTCAGCAGGTTCATGCAATAAAGCGTCAATCAATTTTCTCTGATAACCAGGATGCATGTTTAATTCGGGTTCTTCCAGGAAAAGCAACAAATGCTGATCGCGAAACAAAAATATAGGTATAGTAAGTATAATGATTTGCTGTATACCATCGCCGACTTGATGTATTGGACGCTCTTGTTCATTTCCAATCTTTATTACAAGAATATTTTTATTATCAATATCTTCACGTGGTATAAGTGTAACTTCTTGACCATTAAAAAAATGGCTGCTAATGAATTTTTCGTAATCACGTACCTGTTCTCTCTGTTTGAGACTCCCAAGAAGATAGCTACGAACGAAAGTGTATAACTCCATACCTGTAATAATATCTGGGCCTGGATTTTGCACCATACCCATATGGTCGCGATTAGCAATTCTGCCTTTTGAAAAATAGTCTTCAATAATTCGTTCTCTAAAAGAATTATCAGTGTTTCCAATCTTTCTCAACGAGCGGATAGAAGGAATATAGATTTTTTTAAATTTATATTTAGGTAATATATTTAGAGACTGTATGTATTTATCCAATTGACTAGCGATAAAGTTTAACTTAACGCGCAAAGTATCTTTATCAATGATAGCCCTACGTCCACTATCTATGTTTAGAGCCGTACTGCCACGCAAAGACTGAATAACTTCCGTTGTTTCTGCCAACCAATCAATTTTTTCTATGACCTGTTCGGGGGTCGGTATGATATTATTCAAATTGGTCCTAGATCCAAATTTAGCTACCGCACCTCTATTAAAAATCTGAGAAAGTTCCTTATTTTTTTTTTCAATTTCTTCAGCAAGAATGTTTAAATCAACATTAGCCGGCATGAAGTGCATTTCTTCCTCATAGAATAGTGCTCGCAACAACAAACTTTTTCCAGAGTTGTTGGGCCCGATTAAAACATTTAATTTGGAGCACCTGCTTAACGTTTTATTATCGTTAGACGTGTAACCACTCTCTATTGACTTTGGTAGTTTCCAATCTTTGATTAGATAATTATTCTTATGTTGATCCATAACATCAATGCCTTATAATTTACCACACGGCGCTTGAGATTTGTATAATAATGCTCCCGACCCGCCATCTATTCAGATTTTGTAATCTTGATGGCCTCTTGAGCACGTTCGAGGTCTGACTGGCGAACCATGACACGAACACCGCCGGGAACCTCTGCTCGAAACCCGCTGGTCAGTGCACCTTCCGTGTACGCTTCGATCTCGTGTGCCTGGAGCCGGGCGATCATGAGGGAGGCTACAAACTCATTCGCAACGATCTTTACGACGACGGGTTGGTTGGGATCTGTCATGACAGTATAGTAACCCTATTATTCATTTATTCAAGTTTGATGAGATACGAATTAGCCGCTTCCTCACGGGCGCGGTTCGGAAAAACTGGCCGCTTCCTCATCCCGACAAGTCGGGACAATTCGGAAAAACTGGCCGCTTCCTCATCCCGACAAGTCGGCGCGGTTCGGAAAAACTGGCCGCTTATTCATCTCGAAAAGTCGATACGTCGGGTTTGTGCCTCTATAGGATCACGCTTCAACGGTAGGGTTGGGAAAATCATTCTCACTCGCCCGCTTCAATTTCATTCGCCGCAGTCGCCCACCATTAACAGGCCAGGAATTACAACCCGGGTTCGTAGAACTGGGAACACGCCCAGGTATCACCCCATCATTCCCGACCCCTCTTGAAACTTTGGCGGGCTGCATTTACAGTTCACTTTACAGGAGAACCAACGATGCCCGAAATTCAACCGTTTGCAGCGATTCGATACGACCATACAAAAACCGGTGGCGACCTTTCCACTCTTGTCGCGCCCCCTTACGACGTACTCAATCAGAATGACAAAGACGCACTCTTACATAAAAACGATGGCAACGTCGTAGCCATCGACTTGCCCCACCTGCCGCCCAAATCCGCCGGGCCCGCTGAGGTGTATGAACAGGCAGCGAAAACGATGCAACAGTGGTTAAGTGCTGGTACGTTAATCCGCGAAGCCAAGCCCGCGATTTATCTGTATCATCAAATTTTTGAACACGAGGGAAAAAATTACACCCGGAAAAAATTCATCGCTCGCGTACGACTGTCGGAATTCTCCCAAGGGCATGTACTACCCCATGAAAAAACATTCGGCGGACCCAAAGAAGATCGACTCGCACTGATGAAAGCGACGAAGTGTCAGCTCTCGCCCATCTTCGGACTTTTTGCCGATCCCGAGGCACGCGTGAACCGCGCCTTTGCGTCGATTGCATCACAGCCGCCCACCGCTACCGCAAAACTAGGCGATGTGGATCATCAAATGTGGATTGTGACCGATCCGGGCGTGATGGACGAGGTCGTGAGAACGCTGGCGGATAAAAAAATATTCATCGCCGATGGCCACCATCGATACTCCACGGCGCTGATGTATCGTGCGTGGGCGAAAGAACAACATGGCAAGTCACTCCCCGACGAACACCCAGCCAACTATGTGATGTTTGTGCTGGCGAGTATGGACGATCCGGGTTGTCTGATTCTGCCGTATTACCGCACGCTGGGAAACGTGAACACCGAAACACTTCTCGACGCGTGGTCTAACGGGGTTGAGATTGTATCCGAGGGTGAGTCCGCTGACCTGGTACTTCACGACGGAAACAACGGGAAGGAAACTCCGCTGAAATTCTCGAATCGACCGATTCTCAAAACGCTGGAGCCGGGCGAGTGCGAGGCGTGGAGTCAGCTCGACTACGCCTATCTGCATCGTTATCTGATCGACGGTTTGTTTGCGAAACAATCGAGCGAGGCTCCAAAAGTTCATTACGTAAAATCACGCGAGGACGCGATCGAAACAGCGAAAAATCAAAATGGCGTAGCCCTGTTCACCAACGCAACACCTATGGCACATCTGCGCGCCGTCAGCGAGCAGGGCGGCTTGATGCCCCAGAAGAGTACCTATTTTTATCCCAAACTGGCCACCGGCATTACCCTCAACCCGCTGGAATAGTGTCAAACCCTGCCCGCATTTGTAATCACTTGTAAGACTTCGTAGAAAGCTGAATTCCGTCAACATAGCTCAACCCAGGGTTTAATCATCGAGTTTTTCAAGCGGTTGTGTCGGTGCGGTGATGGCTGTGGTGATTCTTGCGATCGGGTATGCGTTGAGCGCCTTGTCCCAATAGGGTGAACGTCGATAAAAGAATCCAAGTCTCGCTCGGGCACTAGCGGCGAAGTCGCGGTCGGTGCGAATCCGCTCCTCGAACTCCTCGCGCAATAACGGATTATTAGCCAACATCTTGCGGGCCAACGATTCCGCTACGTAATGCTCGACGTATTCTTTTTGCTCAAAGATGGCGTTCATAAATCCCCATCGCACAAGTGAATCGGGGGCGTCCGGTTCGAACATGTGAATGGCTACCTTCGCGTCGGCTTGATCAAGCCAGACGATGACCGAACCCTTGTGAAATACTCGCCGCTCGTCAACTCGCTCGGTTTTGAATCGCGGCATGTGCCGACTTTCATAGGAGTGATTGGGAAACTTTACCTCGATGAATCGGTAGGTCTGGACATCCAACATGGTGGATTCAGTCAGCCGATCAGCTTTCAGTCCGTGGAGCCTGACAAGATCGATGATTTCTGTCCATTGCGGCGGAATGATGTAGCCGCGTGGTGGTGCAACGGTCAACGCCGGCTCCATCTCGTTGAACCAGACCGTTTCTATATCGATCGGTTTGGTATTGTCGTACACAATACGAATGTCACCGGAAATTTCGCTCAGTTCGCGGCGGTAGGCAAAGCCTTTGAATGTAATGGGGATCGACTTCTCCGTCGTGCGTACACTCAAAACCTGCTTGCGATCGGGATCGTAGGTTTTGCCGCGCTGGATCGTGTCGGACTCAGCCGATCGTATCACTTCACGAAGCGATCTTGGATCGCGATTGAGAATTTCAAGCGTGTGTAGCATGATGTTGTAATGGCAGATCACTCGCGTTCGATAAGGTTTGAGCATGTGCGTTTCGACGAGTATCGAGGGTCGGTTGCGAAGCGACAAGTAGTTGATTGAAAATCGTGGTGAACCCGCTGTCGATCGAATACCCTTGGTCAAATCCTTTGAATCGATCATATCGAAGTAAATCTTCGCCACGTGACCGTCGGCCTCAAGCGCTTTGAATAGATCGGGGTAAAGCTGGTTATTTGTCCACTCGGCGACGGCGGGGTCAGATGTCTGATGTGTGTCACTCGTGAAAGTGAGATCGTATTGCCAGTCGCCACCGTCGGTAGTATGATTATCGAAGTGCAGGTCGGGCTGCCAGGCGTTCCATAACCGCAGAAACGCCCGCATTTCGAGTGCGTCGGCCTTGATGAAATCCCGGTTGAGGTTCAGATTGCGCGAGGTCGTTCGCCAACCCATTTGCTCCGGGCCGTTTTGATTGATCCTTGAATAAGGACTGCAACGCTCATGCCCGTCTACGCTGAATATGGGATTGACCAGTAAGATAACATGATCGAGAAGGTTCGCCCGCGTTCGAGTGATGGCGATATCGCGCAGAAGCATCAACGATGCATCCTTACCCTCGATCTCACCCGCGTGTATTCCGTTTTGAATATAGACAATTAGTTTGCCGGTTCTTCGTGCAGCCGATGGAGTGAAGGCACCGTCTTTCGAGACCACCAGCAGCGGAAGTTCTCGACCTTCCGGGCTGATTCCAAACGACTGATATTCCACCCACGGTGATGCATTGGCCAGACGCTTGCAGTAGCGAATCGTTTCTTCGTAGCGCGGCGTTTTGACAAAGTTAGAGCGCTCAGCCAACGTAAGCCATTCGTCCGGTACGTTTGTCGACGGCAACGCGAGACGCTGCAATTCACCCGGTTGAGCCAAAGCCGATGCCGCGAGGATTCCTACACAGGTGCATCCAGCCCAAAGGATATGAATCCGTCGATGTAATGACCGGTATTGCCCAAACTTTATGTTATTTTTTTTCACCATCGCAAATGGTTTCCTTGCAGGTCATCACCCATGTATGTGCATCGAGATCTACACAGTATCTCAGTTATCACCCATTTAGCTTACCTGTTGTGAATGGATTCCAGTAATTCAGCTAAGGTTCCTAGTATTCCTGTCCAGCCACGTTAATGAGCACTACGAGTACGCTCTGATGGAGTACCTTCATATGTTACCGTCACTTGTGTTCCACCCGATACTTCTTCAAATAACACCGTGACACGGTTATCCCAATTGCACCACTTACGTCTTGGGAATGCACTTGCAGCTTGTGGTTGTGGGGGCATCGGCTTTCGCCCAGACGCTGCGATATTGTTTCTCGATCTTTTTCGCCTCGGCGATTTTTCCCTGACCGCGTAGTGCGCGACCCAGCCCATACAACGACCAGCCGTTGTTTTTCCACTTGGCCAGGTCCTCTCGATAGGCTTTTTCAGCCTCTTCATATCGACCGCTGATCAGATAAACAGCTCCCAATGTGTGGCGGACCGGCTGAAGCCATTGTGGCGGCTCGCCATAGCCCAGGGTATCCTCGACCTCAGCACTTTTCTCCAACCAATTAGCGGCCTCGACCAGGTCGCCTTTTTGTAACGCAATTTCGCCCGCGATAAAGTGTTCACTCACTTCCAACACTTTTATTGCTGCCTGGCTACCCCACTTGATGTCATCAGGAATCGCCGCTTTCGCGCGACGAAATTCCTCCTGTTCACGCACGGCATTTACGAAATCCTTCTTGGCGGCGTATGCGATCGCGCGGTGCGCACGCCATGTGGCATTGGTAATGGTCATGAACGAAGGGGGGCCTGGCTCGGCGAGAAGTTCATCCCATCGCCCGAACCGTTTCTGCACGTCGTAGACGGAACACATCCACTTGTCGAACAAGGGGCCGAACTCGCGCAACGTCTTGTCCGACACGTTCGCCCACATCGCCCTCGCCGCTGCCATCGCTTCTCGCTCGCGCCCGCTCATCATCGCAGCATAAGCTAACATGTGTGCATTGTGCGTCATGTACATGTGTTGTACGCCTTGATCGGGTGATAACCGGCGGTACGTCGCATCTGCAACCAGCGCTTTTTGATTCTGTACGATCGCCCGGTGCCACCTGCCTGTCTTTACATAAATGTGTGAGGGCATGTGATCAAGGTGACCGCTGCCGGGGACCATATCGCTCAAGCGATCCGCAGCGACCAGAGCCTGTTCCGGTCGTGCACTAGGCTCCACCGCATGGATGTATAAATGTTTGGCTCCGGGATTTCCCGGGTCCATTTCCATCACGCGCTCAAGAACAGCCACGATTTCCAATGTGTTCTCCGCTGGTGCGTAGTCGGGCGTGTACAGTTTCCACGGCGTGCGAACCATCATCGCTTCCGCGTATAACGTACCCACGTCTGAATCGTTGGGATAAGCCGCCCAAACTTTGGCCATCGCATCGGCATAAGCCTTTTCGAGTCCGCTGCGATCCTCCGGCGATGGATTGGCATATCGATGTGAAAGCGCTTTGATCAGTGCCCGTTCCAGCGGTGATGTATGATCAATTCGGGCAAGTGCTTTTTGTAGCGCACTCCAGGAAGCTTCGTTGCGAGCCTCGGTCATGTCTGGATCGTTATAATTCGGGCCTTCGCAAAGGGATACGCCCCACCAGGCCATCGCGCAATTGGGATCGAGGCTGGCTGCTTTTGTAAACGATCGGATGGCTTCGTCGTGGTTGAACGAGTACGTCCAGATCAGACCCTGGTTGAAGTATTGCAGCGCTAATTCGGAATCGGTCGTGATCGTTCGATGGTGCGTGCCCATTTCTTCAAACAGCTGCGCACGCGGCCCCCACAAACCCTGGGGTGTCAACACACTGCAGCCGCAAAGCAACATCAGCCCCAAACCAATAGTAGTCTTCGTTATTTTTCGTTGCATTGTCTCTCTCCGTTTTAGTTTCGTCGAGCGCATTGGCCCAATTCTCGCATCGAGAATGTATAGTTTACATTTTCATTAATTATTGGGTACGGGTGTATTGGTCGCGGAAATACCCAGCACACCGTTGGTCACGGTTAGGTTACAGATGGTCGCGGGTCCGGTCTCCGTAAAATACGCGCGTTGTTCGCCGTTGACCGAGCCGAATCGCACCTGAAAACTCTGCGATGTGTTGAGAAAGTTTCCGCTAACACTCCAACCCGTATGCGTGCTGTCATCGGCCGTCCAAATGAGAGTCGTACCGTTTATATCGAACCGCATGATCTCATCTTCCACGTCGCGAACATCGGTCGTTGAAAAATTGGAATCGGGATCAGAGAAAACAATCAATGTATCTGAACCAGCCGGACCCAACACGTTACAACTTATCAGCGACGCGCCAACCAAAATAACCAACGCTACGCGAATCGATCTTACAAAGTGAATCATCATCAATTTCCTCATTCTCTTAATTTATAGCCCAAAGCACAAAATTATTTCACGGGTTAACGCATAAAAAGTAGACACTGGTACACCTGTGGTAGCGGTGCTTCATTTCCGAACACGATAGATCATCTCTTAATGTCTTGTCATCCTAGCACGAACCCAAAAATATCGAAACATGCTCGATAAAGGGATACTTTTACTCGCAAATGATGCATTTTTATTGCGTGGATAATTTTATTGCCATGGGGATGTGCGTTTCGTATAAGTGTTCCGTGTCATATAGGCTCACGGAAATATTTTCTTGTCATTTGGAGGACTCGATCGATGATTACTGTAACCGGTTTGTGGCTTGCGATTTTGGTATCCGCGGTTGGCGTTTTTATCGTCAGCTCTATTTTGCACATGGCCATTCAGGTTCACAAAAACGATTTCAAAAAAATTCCCGGCGAAGAAAGTGTTCTTGCGGAGATGCGAAAACACAACATTCAACCCGGCGCGTATATGTTTCCTGCTGCCGAAAGCATGAAAGATATGGGTAACCCGGAAATGATCGAAAAATATAATCTGGGTCCGGTGGGTAACATGAACATCTTACCCAATGGCATGCTAAATATGGGTAAGAGTTTATTGCAGTGGTTTTTGTTTTCGATATTGATTAGCGTTTTTGTAGCTTACCTGGCGGTGATGGGATTGAACAATGCAACCGCCTGCATGGACGTATTTCGATTCACATCAGCAGCCGCGATTCTGGGTTACGCGATCGCGGGTATTCCCGAATCCATCTGGAAGGGTGTAGGCTGGGGCATCACCATGAAATTTTTATTCGACGGCGTGGTCTATGGTCTCATCACCGGCTCCATCTTCGCCTGGCTTTGGCCGGTGGCGGTTTGATTTTTATAAATAATGACAGGAGAAAGAATTGACCCAAAACGAAAGTGGGTTTCAGTTAAAAGGCGAAGGGCCCGAAGCATATGAACGCTATATGGTCCCCATTCATTGCTGGACCCGAGCGGAAGATTTAATAGACCGTGTACACTTGCAACCGCGCGAATGTGTATTGGATGTAGCTTGCGGAACGGGCATCGTTTCGCGCTACGCAGCTCCGCGCGTGGGGTGCTTCGGTCAAGTGGTGGGCGTTGAATTGAATCCGGCCATGCTGGACGTAGCACGACAGGTGTCAGCATACTATCAGCAGATAGAGTACAAAGAAGGTAGCGCTCTTGATCTTCCAGTGGGTGATTCGCAGTTCGATGTCGTTTTGTGTCAACAAGCGATTATGTTTTTTCCCGACCGCGTCGCTGCGGTGCGAGAGATGTATCGGGCGCTAAAACCGGGCGGTCGCGTTGGGCTTAACGTTTGGAGAACGCCAGAATTCAATCCGGCGTTTGATCATCTGATCACCGCTTTAGATAAACACGCGGGCAAAGAAGCCGCCGACTTTATGAGGTCTCCTTTTGTCATGGAGAGCGTTTCGGAAATGCATTCTATTTTTGAACAAGCCGGATTTACAGATGTTCAAGTCGTTGTTCGCATTGACACGTTACGCTACCCATCCGTGGCTCATCTGGTCAAATACGAAACCCTAAATATTCCGCATCCCGAAATTCACACAAAAGAAGTACAGGATGCTTTGATTCACGAAATGAACACGCTGGTAAATAAATACGTTGATGATCAGGGTGTGGTGTTCCCGGTTCAGGATTTTGTAGTCGTCGCCAACCGGTGATTTTTTATATTGCGACAGAAATAGAGGTGCAACATAGATTGCACGTGGGTGATCAGGATTAGCGCGATTGCGGGCATTCCCGAATCCATTTGGAAGGGTATAGGCGGGGCATCACCATGAAATTTTTATTCGACGGCGTGGTCTATGGCCTGGTGACCGGCTCCATCTTCGCCTGGCTTTGGCCGGTGGCGGTATAAGATTATAATTAAAAGCTCCTTCGTCGATTCGATCGAATGAGTACAAGATGAAGGAGATTAAACGTTGATAGAGCAAGAAACCCAAAGACTACTTCTTCGCCAATGGAAGGCAGAAGATTTTGACACTTTCGCTGAATATTACTCCGACGACGCAACGGCTAAGTATGTAGGCGGTGTGAGCGATCGTGACCAGTCCTGGCGTAGAATGGCCTCACTCATTGGGCACTGGGCGCTTAAGGGGTATGGATACTGGGCAGTTGAAGAAAAAGATTCGAATGCCTTCGTTGGTTGCGTGGGTCTGTGGTTCTCAGATGGTTGGCCTGAGCTTGAATTGGGTTATTGGTTGATGCACAATATGCAGGGAAAAGGTTACGCAACCGAGGCCGGAATCCAAGCGCGAGATTATGCATGGGAAGTCGTTGGTGCCAATAGCCTTGTCAGTTATATCCACCCAGATAATGAGCCGTCGAAGCTGGTGGCCCAAAGACTTGGTGCCCACTACGACGAGACCATTGAATTACTTTCGCACGGGCCACATTGTGTGTATCGATACACTAAACCATAAATTTTCTACCGTCCGATAGTAAAATACGAAAAGGTTCCATTTTCGAATAGATTTGGCTGGTTCTGGTGCAGTTCGAATTTTTTCTTGTAACTCGCAGTTCATTTGGCTACGATCACGATTCGGGCTTTTATTACTTTCAAAAAGTTGCTAGAGGAGAGGGACCTATGCGCGCCATTACACCCATCATGTTTGCCATCGCTTTTTGGAGTATTGCACTCCCTTACCACTCCGTCGTTCAGGCGGATATATTGGACGACATTCTCTCAAAGACTAATCAGGCCAGTACCCGAGCCGCGGCGGCGAGGGATCGGGCGATCGAGGCAAGAGATCGAGCCAAGGAAGCGCGGGACAGCGCCGACGAAACTCGCGACAGAGTTCGTGAGGGCGTGGCTACACTCACCGATCAAATCAGAGACATGATCAGCGAAGCGGTGGAGGACGTACAACGATTGGTGGCGGAAGAAATAGATGGACGCGATGAGTTTCTCGGTCAATCCGGCTGCTCTACTGAGTTGTGCGAACCGTTCCGACAAGACATGGTTACGCTTCTGGACAACATTCAGTCAATCACCAACTGTCTATTCGTGATTACCGAACTGGACCAGGTGAACATCGATCTTACGCGAGAGATTGGCATTGTTCAGGATCTTCCGGGTCGAGCCTTGTTTCCTCTCTACCGAGTCTTAAGTAAAGAAAGCAACATGTTTGAATCCGGGTTACTCCCTAAGCTCAACACACTTGCACTTGACCTTATAGAACTAAAAGAGTTCGTCGTTGATACTGCTTGCACTCCGGTTTGGGATGATACCAATCGGGCTACACTCGTTGTACGATCGGCTACCTTGTCCGCCAGTACGCTGCAATTGATCGGTAAGACGATGGTTTCGATAGGCGAAACAGAGTTCTTTGGTGATGCAGGTATTCACGGATACGCTCACATCAACGTCAAACTTAATTCATTGAAGAAATGGGGCGGTCGGCTGGTCGGTCTCGCTGATACCGTCATCCCCGTGGTTCAATTCGCCGGACGCAAAGTGGACTACTGCATCAATTTACAAAATCAGGAACAGAATCAGGCGGAACTTATGCAGGGACAGCAGGATATCCTGGCGGCCATCAATGCCTTAAACTGTTGCACCTCTGGCGGTGTTGCAGATTTGAATGACGATGGAATCGTTGATCTATTGGATTATGCTTTGTTCCAGCAAGCCTTCGGAAGTACGAATTGAATTCGCAACATGACGTCTCATCAATTATTTTTGCGATAGTTCAGGCCATCGGAATCAGGCAAACGTCCTGCACGCTGCGGTTGCAGATGCGTGAGACGGAAATGGTGGCGTCGGGTTGGTTTGGCTTGCCCGGCTTCCAGACGATTAATCGATCGCGCAGTTCGGTCGTCGCTACCAACATATCGGGTGCAACATTCACACGACGCAGCGTCTGACCACCCGCTTCGTATCGACCGCTAAACGTGTCTCCCAACACCAATGCGTGAACATAAAGCGAAGTATTGGTATAAATCAACCGGCGAATGCCTTGTGATTCATAAAGATGGATCGACTCTACCGCGCGGTGCTGACCTCGATGTAAAATGACTGGTTCGTCTAAATGGGTGCCCCATTCTTGCGCAGCAAGGGTGGGGGACGATCCGCCAACGGGCCAATGCAATACCTCGCCCGAACTGTTACCCGCAAACAGGCCTTCACTGCAGATCATCAGCGATGTAATGGTCGAGCGGCTACCAATGTAAATTTGTGATGGTTTTTCATCGTCGCTATGGGCTGACCAGCGCAGAATTTTATCGTCCACGCTGCAATAAAAATCGCCACTATCTTGTTGTATGAATCGTATGGCGCCAGCTCCTCGCGTGATCGATTCAAACAACAATTTTCCACCACTTGTTTCGTTGGCGTGCCATTGATAAATTCCGATTTCCGAATGACTGGCTACGATGCGATCGCCCACCTGTGCGACCGCGTTAAACCCGCCGCGAACCTCCGGTGGATGATCGACCAGAAAAGTCGCCTCCGGCGTGGAGGCGTCCACGCCCATTCGATATACGCCTTTCGCAGCTCCGAGCAATAAATAGCGTTGATTGTTGTGATTCTCCACGTATTGCACCGATCGAACCGCACCCGCATCCAGCGCAATCGGAATTTGTCTCACAGGGGCTTCCAGATTCGCGGGATCGAAAAACAGCAGCTCGTCACCAGCAGATACGACGATCCACTGGGTATGTTTTTTAGATGTAAGATTTTCCGCTGCGTCCGTTGCGAAAATCGCTTCGTAGATTTCGCCGCGTTGCTGCTCGTTAAATGTACGAACAAGTTCGGGCAATTTTATATTTGGTGAAGCATCAGCCAATTCGTTTAGCCGAACCAGCAGTGACGACAAATGATCGAGATGTTCGTGTTGGGCCTGTTTTAACGCAGCTCGTAGCGGTTTCGCAGCTTGGTGTTCCGCGTGGCGACGGGCGGAATCGGTTTTGACCTGTTGAACTTTTTTTAATGATGACGATTCGACGCGCACAACGGGCGGTGCATCCAAAACCAAACCCGACGAAAAGCACGGGCCGTCCAACGCATCGGTCAGTGCATGCGATAGTTGTTCCTGCGTTTTCGATTCGACAAGTGAATCAGCCTGGTGTTCTGCAGTGAATGTTGAAACGGTTGAACGAATGATCGAATCAAAATAACTTACGATGTGATCCGTCTGAATCACGCGATGAGAAGCCTGGATCGTACTGCGAAACGAAACGAGTTCGCCGCGTTCGGGAATCAGGCGAAGTCTTAACTGCACATCAACGCGACAATCAAAATCATCGCTCGTGTGCAGTTGCTTTACATCATAGTCAATATCAAACGCGGTAATCCGCACAAACAAGACATCTTCAAGATCGCCGCCGTCTATCGCAGCCCCGGCTGGTATCACGGTGTCTTCGCCGGCTTGACCTGTGACCAAAGCTGCCCACGCTCCGGGTAAATCCAGCGTGCGACGCGAAAAGCCCAGTACGTCGGCTGCGGGAACGTATAGCCCGATGTTTTCGGCGCGTTGAAAGAAAATTTGCGGATCAAACTTACCGCCCATATTGATTACCCCTGTCCGTTGCCTGCGAATCGTTCGTAGCGGATCAGATCAGCCGACCGTACCGATGGCGGCGTTTGAGCGATGACCGATTCGATGTCCGCCAGGTTAATCGCCCGCGGCTCTTGTCCTGCGATCGCTTCCATAAAGGGTAATTGTGCAGAACGCTGTGCAATATTTTTGATATCCGCCCCCGAATAGCCCACTAATTTGTCACAAAGCAGCCCGAAATCGACGTCGTCGCTGAGCGGTTTTTCGCCGAAATAGATTTCCAGTAGCCGAAAGCGGGCTGGGGCGTCGGGTAAGTCGACGTAAATCAAAGAATCGAGCCGACCCGGTCGAAGCATAGCGTCGTCCAGCATCCACGGCTTGTTCGTTGCACCGACAAAAAGCAGTGCTCGGTTGCTGTTGCGGTCGAAGCCTTCCAGTTCCTGCAAAATCTGCGGCACGACGCGTTGCATTACGCTGGAAGTATCGCTTTTTCGTTTGGGCACCAGCGCTTCGGTCTCGTCGAGAAAGATGACGGCTTTGTCTTCCTGTTTAGCTGCTTCAAAAAGTTTGCGGATGTTTTGCTCCGCTTCACCGACCCATTTACTTAAAAGTTGCGCAGGGCTGACGACGAAAAACGTCGCGTCGATTTCATGAGCGATCGCTTTGGCGATCATGGTTTTACCCGTGCCGGGTGGTCCGTAGAGTAACACGCCGCCGCCGGTGTTTATGCCATACTTCTTGGCTAACTTCGGATGGGCGAAAGGGTAGATCATTTTCAGACGGATTTCTTCCTTGACGTCGTCGAGTCCAGCAATATCGTCGAAGCCGATGTCCGGTTTTTCGGAGATGATCCAATCGGATACATCCGCACCGGAGTCTTCTTCTTTTTCGCCTTGTGGACCTGCCCCGCCCGTTCTTCCGCCTGAGCCTTTTCCGGGTTTCACCCGTTTACCCCCAGCCTGCATCACGTCGCAATCTTTGGCCAGGTCGATGATAGAGGCTGCGAGTTCTTCGTGTTGGCGCTGGGCTTCGGGCGATTTGGTAGTCGAAGCCATCTCGATCATGCAATCCGCCGCGTCGATTAAATACGACTTAGCTGCGGAGTAGTCGCCGTTTTGATACGCAGCTACTCCTTTATTCTTGAGTCGTTCAAATGTGTCAAATGATACGGTCATATTTATTCTTTTTATCCTGAGCCGCGGGCTTTAGCCCGCGCGGTTATTGATTAGAAAATTATTGCGAAATTTCTTTATTGTCGTCTTCATCATCTTCGCTACGCTTACAAAAACTAATAATCAGCAACAATATGCCAAGTAATCCAAACAAACTGAATGCTACAACGAAAATTTCACGGAACCATCCTCCCGAGAATATAACTCCATGACCATCGACCCCTTGTGCGAAACCTCCGCCGATGATAAAGGCTAAAGGTAGGCCGACAAGTACACCACCTATCCACCGTTGTAGCCTTTTGTTTTCTTTTTTAATAAGTAGATCTAGTAGGTCACCAAAGTCCATCGATAGTGTTCACTTTTTTATCCATAATTAAATTATTGTCGACTAATTTTCTAATTCATGAAACAGAGTTTAGCATAATGATTGTTCAAATTCCTCTATAACCTTCGGAACAGCTCGAAAATAGTCAGTTAGGATATCCTCTAAAGATAAATATTTTCCACTCTCATCATCTAGGAACTTGCCATCATTTATGTTTAACGAACGTTGCTCAATGACTTTTGAATTTCCGGTCTCCACGACTTTTTTACCAGTAGCACCAACCATCAACATAGCTGAACCACTACTAGCTTTTAGTTTAATAGGACCGCCGCCAAACATTTGTATCAAATTTGGATCTGGTGGGATAATTCCAAATCGATGAAAATCGTGAATACGTATTTTTTCGATCAATAAGTAATGGGGCAGTATCGGAATAAGTGTTTGTTTGTATTTGTTGTGATTTTCTTTTTCGTCTTTACTTTGAATATTTTTAATTTGTTGTTTTTCAGCAGTAACCAACATGATTTCAACGATTGCCCTCGCTGAATATAACGAAGCAAGGAGTAAACGGTAGCGAGTAATATCATCGTCAGAATTTTTTGCCATTTCTTTAAACAAGAGAGCACGCTCATAATGTTCTTTAACGCCTTGTAGTCTGGGATCGGGTAAGGGGAATATATCAGTCATTTTCATCTCCGCGCGGGCTAAAGCCCGCGGCTCGGGTATAATTTTTCCACCCAGTTTACTTCTGCTTCTCGCCTTGTTGTTTGAGGGAGTTGAGTTCGGCTTTGAGGCTGGAGAGTTTGTCCAGCTCTTTCTGATGCTCAGCCTCCTCCTCCGCCTCGATCAGCCGATCGATTTCGTCGTCGGTGATTACGCCCTCGGTATTGCTCATCGAAACGTCCTCAGCAGCCACGTCTTCCACGGTGTCGAGAAACATCTCCATCCGCTCTTCCATGGTCTGCGATTGAATCATCGCTTTTTCCCAGTCACCCTGCGTCTTGACCAGATCGGTTTCGCCGAACAGATTTCCGATTTCCGTAGCCATGATGCCCATGCACTTGGCGAAGTCGGAAGAAGCTTCGGCCTGTTTTTTGATCAGTAGTGCGTTTTTCACGGAGAGCAACTGTCGTTCGAGCATTTTGCGAATGGTCGCGGTCTTTTTCAGCGAGTTGCGGATGAATTGGTATTGGCTCGTGTCGCCGATTTTCTTGGCCCGCTGGGCGTTACGGATGAATTCATCCTGAAACT
>CBDTZI010000019.1:0-17065 GCA_965364865.1 uncultured bacterium
CAGCCGGGTACCAAAAAGTTTTACCTGATCATCTCGATCGCGGCCAACCTTTCGATTTTGTGTGTGTTCAAGTATTTTGGATTCTTCGCGGATAATTTCGTTCATCTTCTCCAGCTATTCGGTTTGCAAGCTGATGCGATCACGCTGAATCTTATCCTGCCGCTGGGCATCTCGTTTTATACGTTCCAATCGATGAGTTACACGATCGACATCTATCGTGGTAAACTCAAACCGACTCACTCGTTAATGAATTTTGCGTTGTTTGTTTCGTTTTTTCCACAACTGGTGGCGGGTCCGATCGAACGAGCCGCAAATCTGATTCCACAGATCGAATCCGACAGAAAAATTACCGCTTCTCAAATTGACAGCGGGTTGTTTTTAATTCTTTGGGGTTATTTCAAAAAGGTTGTGGTGGCGGACAACCTGGCCTTGGTCGCGGACCAGGTATTCAACGGGTATACACAATACGAAGGGATTGATCTGGTCATCGGCGTGTTGGCGTTTACCGGTCAGATCTATTCTGATTTTTCGGGCTATTCGGATATCGCTCGTGGTTTGGCTCGGTTGATGGGTTTTGAGTTGATGGTGAATTTCAAGCTACCGTATTTTGCGACCAGTCCGAGTGATTTTTGGCTTCGATGGCATGTTTCGCTTTCCTCCTGGCTGCGTGAGTATTTGTATATTCCGCTGGGTGGAAATCGGCATGGAAATTACAAAACATATCGAAATCTGACGCTGACGATGTTGTTGGGCGGGTTATGGCATGGGGCGGCGTGGAACTTCGTGCTGTGGGGATTGTATCACGGCGCGATACTCATTCTTTATCGTTGTTGGGATACGATTGGGAATCATAAACAGCCCAATACGCGGCCCATTGGAAAAATATCCATCCTCATCAGGATTATGGTGATGTTTGTTTTCACGGTGGTCGGGTGGGTTTTCTTTCGCTGCGGATCGATCGATCAGATCGTTCATTTTCTTACGCGCTGGAGTTTTGCGTTGTCGGTTCACAGCATGCATTTTGGCTATTCGCTCATTTTCTTTTCCTGGCCTCTAGTCGCGATGCAGGTATTTCAACACCGGAAGTACGATTTATTGATTGCGACGAAATTGAGCACGGTGCCAAGAGTGATTTTGTATACGTTTTTGATAAGCGGGATTATGATTTTTGGTGTACGGGAATCAGTTGAGTTTATTTACTTTCAGTTTTAGCGGGTTTTGCAGATGTCAGAAAAAAATAAACAAATTGGTACTCTTGATCTTGTTGCCCGATTGCCCAAAGAACAGCTGCTTCAGGTCGATGCCGGGCGTATCGTGAAGGTGATTACCTTTACGGTGTTACTCTTATGCGTCATCAACTTCGGCGTGAATCAATATCTCTCAAGACATCCGGTGAATCTCGGTTACTGGGTCATTCAGGAGAAATGGAAGTTGTTGGACGAGCTGGATGAGCCAGTCGATTGGTTAATTCTGGGTGATTCGAGTTGCAACCTGGGTGTAAACCCATCCGTCTTCAGTGATGAAATTAGTGGGTCAGTGCTGAATCTCTGCACGGTGGGGGACAGCACCGCTTTGGACGACGCCTGGATGTTGCAGCGATATATCAATCGTTTTGGTGCGCCGAAGGGTGTTGTAGTGATTCATGCGTATGATATCTGGCATCGGTCGTTGAAACGTCCCATGTTGGCCCAGGCGCCGCTGATGGGCGATGAAAAAATTGATCTTGTGCCACTACATCTTCAATCCTTAACATCTCGTGCAATGATGATGATGAGCGGAAGTGTCCCGCTATATTATCAGAACGTTACGTTATCCCACGCGATACAATATGTATGGCGTCGCGCTCCCGAACCGAAACTCACGGAACAGGGATATATGCCCTGGAAAGCAGCGTCACCGGAAACGGTGCGTGTGGAATATGATCAACACATTTTATTTACATCACAAAACGAACAATTCATAATGTCTGAGGATAACCAATCGGCCTTGAATCGTATTCAATCGCTGGCGGATCAACATCAATTCCCCGTTTTTATAGCAACCAGTCCGTTGTTTATAGATTTGATGGAAAGCGAAATGTTCGTTCATTATTACAACAAGGTGTGGTCTGCGTTGGAGGCGGTGGCGTTGAACAGTTCAAACATGTATATGATTTTACACACCCCCGCGACCTACCCGATCGATCAATTGGCTGGCGTTGATCATGTAATCGCCATCGCCGCGGATGATTTTACCCGTCAGGTTGCTGATCAGATCGAATCGGTTATTTCACGCCCCTGATTCAAGTGGAAGAAATTGAATCGGTCGACCGTGCGCTTGCTTCTTTCGCGGGAGTACCGGGTTTACATTGAGGGTCGACAATCGCAGTGATCGCTTTTTCCATTTGATCGACGGCGTTTTCCCAGCTGAACTGTTTCAGGGTAAGAATTGATTGATTGACCATTTCGTTGCGCAATGTGGGATCGTCGAGAAGTTTTAAAATCGCATCGTTCATCGCCGGTGCGTCGGAAATCGGAACGATGAATCCATTTTTTCCGGTAGTGATGATGTCGGCTGGACCGCCACAGTCTGTAGAGATCGCAGCCGCTCCGCAACTCATGGCCTCCATGAGTGGATTGGGCAGGCCTTCATTTCTGCTGGCGATAAACCAGACTTTCGATCGCGAATACAACTCCCTCGCTTTTGTAAGTGAAGGGTATCGCACATAAACCGCTTTCTCCGGTAATGCTTTGGGTCGAGGATACGTTCCGAACAGATAGAGTGGAACATCCGGTCGGACCTGGTGGATGTTGTTCATCGTGGTCAGAATCAGTTTCGGATCTTTCACGCCCGAGCCGTGATACACCGTACCGACTCCGTCTCGCTGATCTGCGGGCAGGGACGGATAATATTCTTTCGCATCGATGCCGTTGTGAGCGAGAAAGATCGGGTCTTCACTACCCCTCTCTCTCATTAACTGTTCCAGATGAGAACCGACGATGATACGGGGCATGGAGATTTTCCACGCACGCTGCATCTCTTCTTCGATCCAGGGTTCAACGCCCCGGCTGTTATGTATTTTTATTCCGCAGGTATCCGGAAAATGTTCGATTTCCAAAACGCAACTAACGCCGACGCCGATCACCACATCGTTATCGCCGACGATGTCCGGCGTTAACGTCTGATAGGATTGGGTTTGGCCGGGAAATTTTCCAAGCCACTGCGGTTTTTTTCCGTAACGCATGGCTAAATAAACACTACGAGCGATATCACGCATACTTTGGGATTGTGTTCGATAAAGAATGCGCAGGTCATGCCCACGTTGTGCCAGGCCGGTTGCGATGCGGACCACGCTTCGCACGCCGCCTCCCGCCACACCCGGAATGACAAAAGCGATCTTCATCTCAGGAGTCCTTTCCGTTGACGCATGTCGAATCCATCGAACTGGAAACAGGGTTCGATTTGGTAAATATTTTTTTCATCTTGTTCAACGCCTTGGTATACGCTTCAGCTGCCAGCGGTACAAATTTAATCGTTGTGGGAACATAGACAACGGACGCGATGAATAATCGAATGATGAGACGGGCCGGGCCCGCGCTTAAATCCGGGAGAATCATTTTCTGAACCACGATGGAAAGAATGCATGCGGCTAAGGTGCATATCATCGGGTTCAGGGTCGGTTGAAAAACATCTTTCGCGGTAAAGGGTGTGTGGGAAAAGCAATAGGCAAACGCGGGAACCATCGCCAAGCCGTTCGCCGCAGCATACGCGATCGCTACTCCGGTTGCACCGTATGACAAGCCAACGATGACCGCGACTGACACCACGGCCGACCACATGAGTTGCCACTTGAACATCCGTCCCGGTCGACCGCCTGAAATGTAAACCCAACCCGTTGACAGTGTAATCATACGCGCGACAGCGGCGATAAATAGAATCTGCATAATCGGGATAGCGTCAATCCACTGGTTACCCAATAACGTGATCACCAGATCGTCGCTCCAGAACACACCAGCCAGACATGCAGGAAATCCCCACATCGCGGTCAAACTGAGCATGCGACGATATACAGCACGTTTTTTTTCGGGATCCTTCTGACGAGACATAGCTGGGATAGCCACTTCACCCACGCTGTACCCGGCTAAACCAATCGCACGCATCATGACATTGTAAGACGTTGCGTATACACCCAGCGCATGGGCGCTGCCGAATCGACCGAGCAAAACCTTGTCCAGATTGTTTGAAAAATATCCGACCACACCATGACCGGTTAACGAGCCACCGAAGGACAACATGCTTCGCAAATCTTCACACCCTTTGGGTCTGTCTGGTTTCCAAGGGTAGGCGATAAAGACCGTCAACATTTGTATAAAGACCATCGTGACAGGCTGAATGACCAACGCCCAATATCCCCAGCCCGTTAAAGCCGCGATTACCCCCGCGATCCCGCCGCCCAGGGTGCCGCACAGTCGTACAAAAGCGAGTCTTGGAAACTTCATTTCGCGTTTAAGCATGGCCTGGTGTTGAATGCCCAAAGCCATGATGGGGAAGCTCGTACTTAAGAAAATCGCCACCCCGATCAATCTCGGATCCTGGTAAAACCATGCGATGACCGGCGAAAGCCCAGCCAATATGCATCCCAGAAGAAAACCAAATGCGACGTTGATCCAAAACAGTGTCGAAAGTTGTTCTTGCGATATGTTTTGCCGTTGCACCGTGACCAACGACAAACCAAAATCTGAAAAAACCATGAAAAATGCGGAGACGCTCAACACCATAGCGACCAGACCGTAGTCTTTCGGTGTTAGAATTCGGGCGATGATGGCGATCGTGACCAGAGTGATGGCAATGCTCAGGATTTTTGAAAGCATGATGACGGTCGCACCGCTGACCGCGCCTTCGCCGAATTTTTTTTGCGCAGTAGGCGTGGTGGTGGGGTGGGTGGGTGTTGAGGATGATTCGTTTTCGTGGGTCAACAGATTACATCCTGTCCGCTGCGCTGCGTCGAAAAATTTCCTTGATCGCCATCACCATAAAAATCGAATTGGTGATGAGATACCTTTTCCACATCCGTCTGGGTTCCTGCAGGAAACGGTAAAACCATTCCAGCCCGGTTCGCTGCATCCATCGTGGCGCGCGTCGAGCGACACCAGCCATCACGTCAAAACTGCCGCCCACACCGTGACAGATCGGGATATTCATTTCATCGGACCATTGCTTCATAAACAACTCTTTTTTCGGCGAACTCATGGCGACCAGCAGAATGTCCGCTCGTGCATCTCTGATTTCGTGGGCGACGTCACCGGCTTGGTCGTCGGAAAAATACCCGTCACGATGTCCGGCGATCACCATCTGCGGGTATTGTTCGCGGGCGATCTGGACTACTTTGTCCAATGTTTCGGGTTTGGCACCGAGAAAAAAGACGCGAAGATTGTGAGTATCAGCCAGGGTGAAAAGTTCAAACATCAGATCGATCCCAGCCACTCGTTCGGGTAGGGATTTTTTTTTGAACTTGCTCAGCCAGACGATCGGGGCGCCATCCGCCAGGATCAGATCGCCGGATTCAACACTTTCTCGCAGTAGTGCGTCGCGGCGCATGTTGACAACTTTTGCGACGTTGACGACGGAGATGGCCATCGACTTACCCGTGTCGAGCGCATGTTTGATGTGTACCATCACTTCGGACATCGTCATCGCGTCAATCGAAACGCCACACAGGTTAACTTTTGGATGAGATGGCATGTTGTGTAATGAACCCGTTCTCTACACTACCCGCACCTGTAGTGAAAACTGTTGATTATGTTCGGTTATGCGTCCTGAAGTTTCACGATACGAACATCATACCGCGTATTGGATTTGGTTCTACCTTC
The DNA here is from genome assembly GCA_965364865.1 of uncultured bacterium. Taxonomy (GTDB): domain Bacteria; phylum Planctomycetota; class Phycisphaerae; order UBA1845; family UBA1845; genus CBDTZI01. The sequence goes on from CBDTZI010000019.1 coordinate 5,850, forward strand.
GATGCTCTGGTATAAAAATTCCACCGTGCAGGGATGATTGGACAATGCGCGACGAAAAAATTTGCGCGAAAACACTCGGCGACGCACACCATCAGAAAATCGTTGAAACCGATACCGCAAACACCATAGTGGAGTAACGAACCACATCAACATGTTGGTGAGCCACTCGGGAATGCCGAGTTTCATGATTTGCTGTCTTTGTTTTTCAGCCATTCCGAAAATATCACCGATGAGAATCGTTCCGCCGGGTTTGCACACGCGCATCAGCTCGTCGATCACTTGACTCGTGTATTCGTCAGTCGGAAAGCATTGAAACACGCTGTAGCTGAATACTTTGTCGTAAAGTGAACTACGCACCGGCACGTCGCCCGCCTCACAAACGCCCAGCGATAACCGCTGAGGCTGGATTGCAAAATCGTTCTTTCGGTGAACCAGCGCCTCGCAAAGATCGAATCCTACGCCGCGTTGATCGGGGTGAAGGACCAGGGACAACAAAGTTCCCGACCCACATCCCACTTCCAGGACGCGGTCCTCCGGCTGAACCCGAAGTTTGGTTCTGACATCCTGTGCAGCTAGCTTGCCTACCTCTTCTCCATAACCCCATCGATGCGCTGCGAGCCAATCCTTACCCTCGGCGGCAACTTCGTAGAGTCGCTGCCAGTTCTTGATCGTGTCACGATCCTCTTGAATATGCGATGGTAAGGTCATGGATATTTTTCTACCCTTGTATTAGAAACAGTTGTAAACCCACTCGGATTTATAGAAATCCTCGTTGTTTTTAATATATCGACAGTCATCGAAGCTGATTTAAGGCTCTTAAGTCATGGAACGTGAATGCGCCTGAGCTTCCGATAACTTGTAATCCTACAAGCTATGTGGAGGTGTTGCGAGCGATTTCCTCCTTCAGTCCCGCTGCATATAACACCCAGCCTGGATGATAAGGCCTGCATTCGGGATTGATTTCATAATGATTCGCCCGAAAACCTTTTCGTTTGAATCCCCAGTTCCATAAGGTCCCCGCAATTATCCGCCGCACGCGACCGTAACTTTTTTTGTGAATGTCGCGTAAAATCAAAGCCGGATCATCCAGCACCATAGAGGTATTCAGCTCGTTTTTCCCGAACGTCCAATCCAAACCATGTTCGATGGATTCGTCATAACTTTGATGCAGGGTCAGGCTTGCCTCCATCAGCCCCATCGGAGCCATCCCATCCTGATGTACAGAATAGACCGGATACCCGTCCATGACCCTTCCCGTTTTGGCGTCGTACAACCACCACCACTGACCCATCTCACCCTGCTCTTGGCAAATCTTGTCCGCAACTGCTGCTGCTGCATTCGATGAATCCGGGCATCCAGTACGTCTGGCATGGATCGATAACGACATGATCGGATAAATCTGATTAGCAAAACAGGGTATGCGGCGCGATACACTCGTTAACAATCCCGCACGCGAATGGCGGTAAAACAAAGAGGTCGCCGGATTAAAAAGCGAGAGCAGATGACTCTTCACTTCTCGCGTGAGCTTTTCAGCTGAGGAGTTTTGCGAATCGTTCAACAATTGATGATCCGCGCCGGTCAACAGCCAGGCGAGGTCAACCGAATCGCATTGTCGCGGTTGTGGCTGATACACTTTGAACACCTGATCCGCATTCAATGAGGGGAGCTCTGTTTGATGGAGTGCCGTCGCCCAAAGTGCGAGACCCAGATCGCCGGTGTTCATGGCGGATATTCCGCCAGCGTTGGAGATTCGCTGCCATAGTGCTTCAACCAATTCCGGCTGATGCCCGATTACACCTTCGCCTTTGGCTAACCCGATTAGTGAAATCAACGCGTATCGTATGCTTTGACCGGCGGGGGTTGCGGACTTTCCATTCCAATTGCGGGTGTAGGGCAGTGAATCATATCCCTTGAGATACGTTTCGTGTAACCCGCGCAACGCGACCGATGCGATGGATCGCCAGCGTTCAGAAAGCGTTGTCGTTTGTTCAAGTACCATTTGCTCAGCCACGGGCGGTGATTCCATGTTTTTCCAACAGTTCAATCACCTGATCATATTTCGCATCCCAGGTGTGTTCACGAGCGCGTTCGCATCGCTGTCTATGTAATTCTGGACTATCCTCAGTCAACGCCTGGTCGATCGCCTCCGCAAACGCCTGCGCATTATTGGCTACATAACATAATGATGTATATCGGCTAAGTTCGGGAAATGGCGTACTGACCACCGGTTTCCCCAGCGCGAGATACTCTTTGAGTTTGATGGGGTTGCAGTGTGCGATCCACTCGTTTTGCAGCCAGGGCATCAGACAAACGTCAAAGGCCGCACCATATTGTGCGACTTCGTGGTATGGCTGGCGGGGGATGGCGATGACGTTTTTATGTTGCAACAGTGTTTCAAATTCCTTCGCCATCGATCCGACCAACACAAAGGTGTATTGGGGGCGAGACTGGATCACATGATCCAGCAGTTCTCGATCTACGGTGTTGCTGTCGATGTTTCCGAAAAATCCGATCATGGGTTGATGGATGTTTTGCAGGGCTTGAGGCCTCTGTGGATTCTCAACGGCGGAGTGAAACAGATCATAGTCCACGCCGTGATCCAGATATTCAGCGCGATCGGAAAAACCCTGTGCGTGTTCGTATAGTTTATCGCTGACACAAAGAATAACGTCGGACTGATTCGCGATGATGGTTTCATGCTGGTTGGCCTGGCCCGATGTACCGCCGGAAAACGCGGTGTAAAAATCGCTGTACTGATAAACCACTGCACCATGGGGGATGCGATCCAATACTTTCGCGGCCGTGGGACACGCCACCCAGATCAACGGATTTTTCATCTTTTTTAAGCGCAGGATCATTTTGATTTGTAATTCGAGTCCCTTAATCAGACTTCGACCGACAAACCCGTTACCTGTTGGCATGAAGATCGGACTCAACACGTCAAAGCCCTCGCCGCCGTCGCGATAATAACGGGCGATGCTCTTGCCTTTTCGCAACACACGCGGCCAAAACATTTTCCCGTCCGACGTCGTTGGCATTTGCACGCCCAGCGAATTCACATAGACCGTTGGTACGCTTTGTGCGAAACGTCGGATGTATTGCATATCGGCGTGACCCCGGTTGTGATACCACCAGTCCGAGTCGCCGAAGCAAAGAACAGAATCATACGTTTTTGTGGGCGTTGCGAGCATGTTTTTACTTAAATTCTTGATCGAATCCATTTTTTCCATAACGGACGTTTGAACATCGGTACTTTCGGGGCGATCCGCCCAAACCATATTCGGTAATAGAGCAGGTGTAGAAGCCACGACATTTTCTGTGCGGAATTGACTCGTAATCTTGAAAGCGATCCACGATGAATAGCCATCACCGATTGAAGTTGCAGCCTCGTTCCGCCCAAACGTAATTTGTAATCGTACATCCCGCGCATCCCGTCGAGCTGCATAGCGCCAGCGTCGATGGCGGCGCGAACTGTTGCACAATGCAACAATCGACCCGGACTGAATCGTTCCCATTGTTGATCCAGGCTGCGTGAGGTTAAGATCCAATACATACGCGACCCAAAATGATAGTTGTATTGATAACCCAGGTTGGTGTCGTCCACGTCGTATTTGAGCAGTGCGACTCTGTTATGTTTTGCCTGTGCTTGTACCAGGTCCCAGTGATATTCGCGTGCGCTGGGCCAATCGACGAAATGTCCGAGTTGACCTTGCCGAATCCACTGAGCCTGGTGTTGCTCGACGAATTGAAAAAATGTTTCCTCGAGGGTTTCCGCGCTAGCTGCTTCGCAACACACCGTATGATCTTTGGATAATTTTTTTTCCCGGCCTCGGATGTTGCTGCGTTCGTTGCCAGATAATGCAGCCAGGTATTTTTCATAATTGTCTGGTAGATCGAATATAATGTGCGGTCCGTCACGATCTCTGGCAAATACGTGGTCGATGGCTGGGTGTGTGGATAAAGCTTCCGCAATTTTCCTGCGGTTACTTTCATAGCCCGGCAGCGGTCCGAAGTGGATCATGTCCCAGGTCAAACTACACTCCAGATGGTCCACCACGCTATGAATCACGTCGTCCACATAATCCGGATGAATGGCTGGGCTGATGGTGGTGACGGAGTGATCGCAGCCGACGAGCCGAATCAATTTCAGGCTACACGGTCCGATCGTCAATTTTTCCCAGAACAACGGGAGTATCGCGATGATGTTTCCCTGTTTGCGAAGAACGTGAATCTGCAATCGCCGTTGATCCCCATAATGTTTCCACCACACTCGGCCAAAGTCATACGTTGAAAAAAGATCGCCGCCGATGCTTTCCACGAATGCGTCCCAATGCGGTTGCAACTTACGGACCGAATCGAAATCGTTGTACACGAAGTGCTGAATGTGCGCAGAATCTTGTCCCACATCGATTTCTTTGATGATGGAGTCATCGTGCGATTCAGCTAAGGGTGATGGTTGGGGCATCGTGCTCAATCGTTTCCCCCGTTTGATGCAGAGGGTTCTGCCGACTGAGGTTTCGCCGCCACCAGAAAGCGTGTGCGAATTAAACAGGAGCAGATTCCACGATTGAACCGTTCGGCGATCGGTGCGGGGGCGTTGCGCCGAATCCACGGTGCGATTCGCCAGTACCACACGCGGTAATAAATAAGATCAACCAATTTGGTGAGAAGCACGAAAAACTTTCTTTTTCTGTGAGACGGTTTTCGGCTGGGCAGCACGGTAATCGTTTTGACGCTACCAGTTTCGGCATTTAAGCGGCGTTTGTAATCGTATTGACCAGGCAGGGCGTCGATTTCGTGAATTCCCTTTTGTAATAATGATTTTGCGAGTGCGCAAAACCCGATGCGGCTGGACGTTCCTTTGGTTCTGCCGCCGATGATCCAGTGGGCGCGCTTGCTAAAGGCTACGGTATATTCAGAAGCGATGGATTCGCCATCCACACGCACGTCTACCATGGACAATCGATTTTTCGATAGTGCTCTGGTCGCCACGTCACGGTGAAAATTGGTAATGCCCGGCCAATCTCCGAAATGCCCCCGTCGCCCCTGATCCTTCCACTGCGAGGCGTGGGTCTCCACCAGGTCGGTAAACGATCGTTCAAATTCTTTTTCATTTGCGGGTGTCATGAACTCAACGTTCCCCATTTTTTCGAGCTGGCGATCATCCCGTCGAACGTTGCGCCGTTCCTTAACTCCCAGCGTAGCCAAATAGACCTCGTAGTTATCCGGCAGATGAAACACCATGTGCGGATAATCGTTATCGCTGTAGCAGACCTCAGATGCTTGAGGGCATTGTTGCATGGCGTCGGCGATGGCTTTCGCGTGGGTATCATACATGGGAAGCTCGCCGAGGTGCATGAGATCCCATCTTCCAATACGGTCCAATTCTTGCATCAGTAATTTTACGACGGGTTCGATACGTGTAGGTTCGATCGCGACGTTGCATGTGGTGACGCAATGGTCGCAGCCCAGAATGCGTATGACGTGTAGCGAAACAATTCCCCACGATATTTTTTCACGAAACAACGGAAAGATAGCCACGATCTGTCCGTCGACGGTGGCTATGTAAATTTCGAGCTGTCGCCCGCGACCAAAATGGTTCCACCACGTTTCGCACCAGTCGAACGAGGTATACAGATCGCCGCCGACGCGTTCAACAAACGTATCCCACGAATCCGCCATCGGTCGCACCTGTTCAAAGGAGCGATAACATTGTAATTGAACCGAGGGATCGGCGTCCGTGGTACGGGTTGGCGACTCTACTGGTTGTTGCGTCTCAATCGACATATTGTTCATAGATCAAAATAAAATCTGAGCCGCATGCTTTAGCTTGCGCGGTGTAATAAGTTTGATTAACTACCAAGTGGTCATTGACTCACGGTTTAAAATTATAAATATCCAAGCTCTTCGAGGCGCCGCGTCACTTCCATCTGTTCTTCGAGCGAATAGGCATTTTCATCGGTCGATTCAAACGTCGGATCCGATTCGCAGCTTTGCGGCGATCTTGCTTGCAGCAGTTCCGGCTTGATTGCGCTTTCAATCACTCGGCCATCCATATACGACGGGATGGGAATGTCCATGAGATACAAAACCGTGGGGGCGATGTCGTAGATCGACGCTTCCATTTTTTGAATTTTAGCGAAGGCGGGGCCATGCCCGATGAAGACGCCTTCCGGTCGATGATATCCGGAGATGTCCCAGCCCGGCTTGAGCGGACGTAAAAACTGACCACGCATGAGTCCCTCGGGTAAGATCGAATTTGAAACCATGTAGCCGGCGGCTAATTCGTAAATAATATCCGGCGCATCTTTCACATACGGTCCGCTATAGATTTCTTCGCTGGCCCAGACTCCTTCAAAAACTTTTTGACCGGTCGTGGGGTCTATCGCGTTGGATAGCACATCGATAATTTTACGCTTGACTTCGTCCTGCTCCGATCCGGTCGCAACGATTCCCTCCGGACATTTTCCCTTGAGGTTTACATAAATCGCGTGTTCGAGTTGCGGTCCGGCGAACGCCTGACTTTTTGTATAGTTGATCAGTGGATTGCAGTAGGGGTCTTGTCGATGCCACGCTTCTTTTTGTTCAAGGCCCAATGTTTTTCGCATGGATAGCGGCACGTTCATCTGTCGGGTTACGACATCCATCCATGTTTTGGTTTTCTTCAAAGACATCAGCCCGTGCTGTGCGAGAAGGTTGTTCACATAGACCCATTGGCTTACGCCGTCGAAGCCGTGATCGCTAACCACCATGTAGTTGGCCTCTTCGCCGAAATGTTCCACGATGCGAGCGATGGAACGATCCAGTTCACGATGACCGTCTTGCAATAATTCCAGCGATTTTTTGTTTTTCGGGTCACGATGAATGTCATACGTGGGATCGAGTATGTGATAAAACAAGTGGTGAACACGATCTGGGTATTCGTGTACGAAAAAGAAAAAGTCGTAATCATCCTGCTTGACGAGGTATTCAAACTCACGGTTCCGCAACTCCATCAGTTTGTTGATGTTCTGGATGTGGGCTTCGCGTTTGTCGATTTCCGGCGGGCGGTATCCCAGCACCGACCAGTTCAGATGTAAATCGCCGAATTTTTTATTCAAATCATCGCGCAATGAGTTGGGCCAGGTGATGTGCTTTGAATCTTCCGGCGACACAAAACCGGTCAACATTTTTCCGTTGACTTCCTGCGCGGGAAAAGTGATGGGTACGTTCAAAATGCCACAACGCTTGTTCGCGTCGGCCAAGATATCCCAAACCTTGACCGCTTTGACGTCACCACTGGCGGCGGTTCGCATCATACCGGATTGCTGATCTCGATAGGAAAAACTGAAGACGCCATGTTGACCGGGATTCACGCCCGTAAACATGCTGGGCCAGGCGGGGCAGGTGACCGGCGGGTTTGTGGTCATCAGATTTCCCCAAGCGCCGTCGCGCATAAACCGCTCGATCGTCGGCATGACACCCGCATCGACCAGCGGTTGCAACACGCGATACGTCGCACCGTCCAAGCCGATGATGATTGTTTTTGAGTTATCACTCACTTTGATGTCCGCCTATGGTAAAAATTTCGTTCATGTTCATTGATTCGCAATGATATTTTTCGTAGTCGTTATACAATAATTTTTTTTGATGCACGCGGTTGAGGTTTCACCAACCGGTACACCCGCTCCGCCAGAGATAATAGAAACTTGCTCGACCCCTTCGCCGATGCGTTGAACTGCCCGACGAACGAACAGTCCCGACCGTTTAATCCCGACTTAAAATGGAACACGCCGGGATTGTTGTCCGGATCAATCCCGCCCAGATCATACCACTTTGCTCCCGCCTGTTTCGCTCTTTCGAGAAGCGCCCACTGTAAAAGATACGCAGCCCGCGTGTTACGGCCTTCGTCGTTCGACGTACCCAACAGGTAAATGCAGGTATCGCCGAGCAGGCTGCTCACATGTCCAGCTACAGGTTGTCCGTCCGAAATCGCCAGCAATACGGTGAGCTTGGCCTCATCGGGTAACGCTTGTTGCATTTTACGAAACGATTCGACCGAAACGCCGGTATCAAACTGCTTCTTTTCCCACATCGCGTCGTAAAGTTTTTCAAAAGAAGCCATCGCTTCGTCCGTTGTACTCTCTTCGACGGTGAGATTTTTTCGGCCCGCCTGATTCAACTGGTTTCGCCATTTCTGTGCGAGCGACTTTCGTAAATCCTCCAACGATGGTGACAGATCAAGCATCAATGTTCGATACGCATCGATAGAAGAGTCCATCGAGAATCCGTGTTTATTGAAATCACGATTCAGGTCTTCAATCGCGTCGGTGGTCATGTGCGGAACGACGCGAACCTCCAGACCTCGTCGCAACGCATATTCTTCGTGAATCGCATGCAACACCTGCTGGAAATCTTCAGTTGTGGCACCCTCATATTGCCATAATGGTCCGCGATATAGATAAGCCACACCCGCACCGAGAATCGGAATTTTTTTGATTCTCACCTGAGCTAACCCAATGACCGCATCGCCGCGTTTGATCACGATGTGGCTGAGTGCAGCTTTCATTTCCGCAGCACGTTGCTCACCAAACGCCCAGCTTTGGTAAATACTGTTGTCTTTGAATGTCGAGGCGTACGCCTGCCACTGAATCGGCGTCACCTGATCAACCATCACTTCAACATTCATAACTTACTCATTTCATCTGACGATGAAAAAACCAGACCGTAGCTATTATTGCCGGGTACCACGGACAAGATTTACTTGTTCGTGATTTTTTTCACTGTTCTGCAATGACATTGCCGTCTTAGTATGAGAACGTCTTTGCTTCCATCGTTGTATCGAACGCCGCCAGCGATAGGCCCCGATCACTTTTAATCGAAACTCAATCATCCAATCGTCCGGTGTGACCGGGAACCGACCAATTCTTTTCGTCGCCTTATCTTCGTGAATCACCAACGGGTCCGAAGTAAACACATGGGTGTAGCCCGCCTCGCCAGCCAACTGCATCACTTCATCGTGATACGATCCATAAGGCACGCTGAACATGTTGACTTCCCGATTAAGAATGTTTTCCAAATTCTGTTTGGACTCCACCAGCTCTTTTCTCAAATCATTCGTCGATAGCGATCGAAGATCAGGATGGGTCGCGGTATGCGAGCCGATCTCAATCAAATTCGCCGGTAGCGATTTCAGTTGGTCGGCTGACATCACACAATCATTCGCGTCCGGATGATTCGGCGGTATCGACCATCGCGGATTTTCACCAAGATTACCGGTCACCGCAAAAATACAGGCCGGGATGTTTTTTTCCTGCAACACCGGCAATGCGTTTCGTCTTACGCTGTCCAGTGCGTCGTCAAAAGTAATACAAACCTGAGCCTCTTTTCCGCTGGACGTAAGAATCTGACTCACCGGAACCAATTTAACCTTCGATCGAAGCCAATCCATCTGCCGTGCAAATCGATTCCTCTGTTGATCGGTCACTCCGTGGTAATAAAGACATATTGTATAGGTCTTTTTCGATTGGCTCGAAAACATTCTCAGGGTGTTCATCAAACGATCCGCGCACCACATGATCATGCTGATCCACAATGCGATGATGCGTTTAGTCGACATTATTAGTCCTTGGTGCGTGTGACTTAATCGTTTACGACGAACGAGGCAGTCGGCCCAGCCAATGAAACTTTACCGCCGCAACAGATTGTTGCCATTTTTTACGATACGGCTCTGTATGCTTCGTCGGGAGCAATCTCTGTACGCAAAGTATCATCAAGTTGATAAACGCGACGACCCCGAACATCAGATTCGCAACGGCACCGGCAAACCATCCCGATTTCTTCCGCAAAAACAGGAGCAGGCTTTTTCGGTATTGCAGGTTCATATCCACGGGCGACTGACATCCGCTGGCGTCTCCGAGATGGGTGATGACCGCGTCGGGCGTGAATCTGATCTTCCATCCCCGTTGATTGAAACGCCAGCACCAGTCTGTATCTTCGGAGTACATAAAGTATTCTTCCGACATCATGCCCACTTCGTCGATCGCCTCTTTGCGAACCAGCATAAAACAGCCCGCGACGGCATCGACCGAGCGCGTTTCATTGTAATCCCACCAGGTCAAACGATATCGGCCAAAAAATCGGTTCCTGCGAAACGGCCGCCACAGTCGTGTGAGCGTGAGAAACAGATTTAACAAACTCGGAAACGTATAACAGTTGTATTGAAGTCGTCCATCCTGAAACAGCGTGCGACATCCCACGACGGCCGTGTCTTTGTGTGCGTCTATAAACGATACCGCTTTTTCAATGGCATTTTCGTGGACGATTGTGTCGGGGTTCAGCAGTAAAACGTAACGTCCCTTGGCCTGGACGATGCCCTGATTATTCGCCGAGGAAAAACCTCGATTATCTTTATTTTGGATCAACGCCGCTTCCGGAAAATCTCGCGACACCATTTCCCCTGAATCGTCAGAGGAATGGTTATCCACGACGATGATTTCAAATTGAACGTCGCCCGCCTGATCATAGATCGACTGGATACAGTCGCGCAGGATATCCCGCGTGTTCCAGCTGACGATGATGATCGAAACGTCCGGCGACTTTTTCATGAAAAACCTAACGTAATATGAATCCAAGATATAGAGAATAAACCTTTACGGGTTCTGTGGCTCAGGTACATCATCCACCACCACCTGCGTGATTGACTGTGGCGTGGTTAACGGCAGCAGGGTATCGACCAGCGGCGACACTTGTGACGCAAACTGTTTGACGATTTTTTCAGAAGGCTCATAAATTAAGGGGACTCTCACCGGGGTGACGATTTGAATCTGAGCTACATAAAAATTCGGATCGTTCGATCGGTTGGGCCCGCGCCATTTCGGATCCCAGAAATCTTTCCAGTTTGTCGTATGTCGGCCTTGCAGAACATAATAATTTAAGACCACCAGTCCTTCGTAGTAGGGGTTGTTCCCGCGTAAAATGATGAATCAAACAAGACAGATCATTCCCACGGTCAATGGCCACGTTTTCAATTGTTGGCTGCGATGCTGCCCATCCCTGAGCCGGGTAACATACGCCCGGTCGATGCCCCAGCATGTTGGCGGGTCGCAATGTGAACGCCAGATAAAAATCTACAAAACGTCCCGTACGCGAATGGATGTATCGTCGGCTGACGACATCGTCCGCGCCGGCGACTTTTAAGATTCGTTCATCCATCGGCACGTCCACTCCTTCCCACA
>CBDTZI010000020.1:0-16519 GCA_965364865.1 uncultured bacterium
CACCGAGCCTGCGGACGTGAAATCACTAACGAGCCACTGATCAGTAACAACAAGCTGATCACAACCAGGCCCCATTCGTTGGTCGTGGGGATCACATCTGTACACGCAACAAGATAAGGAAGCTCATTCTCAGGGCCGGTCCATATGGATCGAAATGTGAACCAGTCAAAACAGTCGACATTATAATTACCATCAAAGTCGAATATCGCGCAACCGGCAGTAGCCTCAACCTGGCTGTCAATATTTAGACAGTTCTCAAACACAAAAAAGTCATCAAGATCAACATCACCATCACTGTCGGCGTCACCCAATGTTAACGGTGTTCGTTGAGCCGCGTAGAGTAGCGCGTTCACCATAAGTTGATCCCCGTCCGTTGTCTGATCCCAGAAATTCACGGGTAATACGGCATCGGAAGGAGGATAAAATCCCAAATCTACTCGGCTGCCAATGGCATCTTCTCGAACCGCAACCAATGTCGATCCGTCACTCCATTGGGCTACCAGTATTCCTGAGTCAACTAAGGAGGTGGTCGTGGGTCTAAAACTGCTTGAGCCGCCATCAAAAGAGGTCACACCCGCTACCAGCGCATGACCCGGAAGCAGGATGGACCCAAGCGTCGCAGGGCCTGTCGTGGTATCCCCTGCGGTCGGGATGACGTCGTACACGTTCGCTTGCCATCGACCTCTTAGCGATCGTCCATTCGTTACGCTGGAGTTGGCAAAAACAGCCACGACCACACCACCACCGCCGTTGACGTAGTCGACCAGGTTATCTCCCAGGGTGTTCGCATCGGCGAATGCAAGATTGCTCCAGACCAATACCGCATCGAATGTGGTTAACACGGAAAGATCGGGTGTACTGTTGCCAGCATTGATCACAGTGACAGAGGCGAATTGGCCACTCGCCATTAGTCGATCGCGCGGATCGGTGAAAAAAGGTGCATCGATCGTGGAGGCTGCGGCAGCGATGATGGCGATATCAATTCCAACGCCTTGCACCATTATCGTATGATTCGTGGCTGCTGTCAGTGATGATGTTTCAGTCCAAACGTGTGTTGTCCCGTCTTCACCTGTTTCTATGCGATCCAAAGCCGACGCACACGGGCTCGCCACGAGTGCAATGCACATCAGCATCAAACCACAACCCACGGTCATGTTATGTATTATCCCCGTCTGTTGATGAACCATATTCTTTCCCTTTACAGCCCCCTTGCATGTATTTTCAATCGATGTTGAATGTACTTAAATAGTGATCCCCTGAAACGTTGGAGTGTAGTTGGGAAAAACTTCCGCCAGGTTCGTGTTTCCCAGTCGATGTTCTACGATTTCAGCTAAAATATCCCGGTAATCCGTTGTGACTTGCAGGCTGTCATTGTTGTACTGCAAGTCAGGGTGAAGCAGTTCGCCGTCTGTCCAGTCTGCCAAAACTCGACCACCATCGATATGTCCGCCCATGACAAACATACAATTCCCGTGTCCATGGTCTGTACCCAGGCTGCCATTTTGATCCGCTCGTCTACCAAATTCGGACATCATTACCACCGTAAGGCGATCCATTTTGTTTTGCATGTCGAGATGGAATGCAGCTATGGAGTCACTCAAATTTGTCATCAAGTTGTACATGCCGCCATTAAAAACACCCTGTTCGTTATGAGTATCCCAGCCGCTTAATTCTAAAGTCGCCGCTTCCAGTCCCACTTCGGCGTTTACCAGTGCGGCCACCGAACGCAATGCGTTTCCGAATGATGAGTTTGGATACGAAGCGCCGCCGGATGGCACATAACTACCGATATCAATGGATGCCAATAAGTCTATGGTGTCCAGCGTGTTTTGGGCTGCCGTAGGCAGGGGATTCGATGATAAAGCGTATGTCGCAGATATGAGATCTCTGCGAACACTGGCCGTGGCCGGTTGGCCGGGGAAGTCGTAATTGGCAGGATTGGGTATGGGTAAAGCGCCCGGTGCCCCCTGCAGCGTTTTGGGGATAATGGATTGCAACGCAATCGCTCGTAACGGACTCGTTGTCATAGGGGGGGTCGTCAACAGATGCCGCGCGAGCCAGCCCGTATTGATATGTTGGGCTTGCAAGGGTATCCCGTATTCCATGAAAATAAAAGCTTCAAAATGGGAACGCGTAGGGTCGGGTGAGCCGGTTGCGTGGATCGGTAACAACTGACCACTTTGATAGGCAGGATACAAAGATGACATGGCGGGGGGAAATCCGAAAAAACCATCCAGGTCAGTTGCACCGTTGGGTTCCCCGGGAGGCGGGATCACGATATCAGGTCGCAGCGCGGAGTTGTACAAGTTGGGATCGCCAAACGGGACCAATGAAGTCAGGCCGTCCATGCCGCCCGACAACATGATCACGATGAGCGTGTCTCTATTCGAGTTTTCGTCAGTGGCTAATACTACTTTGGGTAGCCATTCAGGATACCCGGAAGTCAAAGCCAACGTGGACGGGGTTTGTCGAAGAAATTGACGTCGGGTTAATTCCTGGAATTCCTGACACCCTTCGATGGGTTTTGTGTGATCGTTCATGCCGATGCTCTTGATTCGTGTTTGTATAACTTGATCAAATATAATGATCCTGTTTTTTTCATCTTAAAATATATCTGTCACCATTAATACCATTGGAATTCAGGAAGTGACGCAGCCAACCCAAAAATGTCCTGCGTTAAGCCTCCGTATCCTGAACGGTCGTAAAAGTCTTGTAGCTGCGTAAGCTCTTCGTCGGTAAACCGACCCCCCGTGAGGATTCGATCGATCGCCACAGCTTGTTGGCCGGGTGCATTTCCACCTTCGGATTCAAGTAACCCCGCCAGGTCGAAAGTGACCGCTGATGGATTCTGATAAAAGCCATACATGACATTGGACGTATACTGCCATCGAGGAAGCAGGGCGTTCGCCCATTCGTCGAGTGCATCGGGGTAACCATTCGGCGGCCCCCAGTAGAACGGTGCATGCCCCATGACGAAGCTGTTAACCAGGAATGAAAATGGCCTGACCACGTTCGCTTGTGTGGCACGAAGTTGTGACGCAATGAGGTGTAAAGGTCGCTTGAACTTGGGCGTAGAAAGATAGGTCAACATGGTGGGATGCAAAATGACGCGCAGCATCGATTTAATGTCGCCTCCCGTTGCGAGATAGGTATCCTTCACCATTTCGACTACGTCTTCAGGTGGATCGTACCCGAGAAAGCGAGTGCAGAGTTTACGGGCGATGAATCGTGCCGTGCTTGGATGGTAAGCGAGAATATCTAAAACGGCTTGGCCATCGTTTTGCCATCCTTCGGGGGGCAGGGTTGTACCCAGCACGGTCTTTGTGCCATTATCATGACGTCCGTAATAAAATATAAATTCTCCATAATTGGGATTTCCGGTACGCGTGTCGAAGCCCCAGCCGGTCAAACACCGGGCGACTTCTTGGACATCCTGTTGGGTATACCCACCGTCAACGCCCATGGTATGCAATTCCATCAGCTCACGTGCATAATTTTCCTGGGCGTGGCCTGCGACATTCGTGTAATTGTCCAGATAAAAAAGCATGGCTCCGCTTCGGGCAGAAGCGTTGAGCAATTGAGGAAATGTGGTCAGGGCATGTTGGCGAATGACGTTTCGATCATCTGCGGTCTTAAAGATCTGACAGGAACCATCGTTAATGTCTATGCTGAAATGATCTGACCAGAATTGTACCATTCGCTCGAACAACTGTCGTTTGGAATAAATCGCACGAAGGATGGTCGCTTCGGCGAGTTGAAAAACGGGCACATTCTGTGTCGTTTGGTAATCGGTATAGATTTCATAGGTGCTTTTGGTCAATGTGTCATAACCCGCAGCTGCAGATATTCGAGCTTCTGATTCTGAGTCGTCGATCGATTCATAATCGAGTTGATATTCCAGGTAGGCGTCGTAACCCATAGAATCGGCGACACTGTACTCGGCTCGCGTAAATCCAAAACTCGTTCGATCAATCAGTTTGAGTAAAACCGGGTCGAAAGCTGTGCCCTGGGTACGAGTGATTAACCGTTTCGATTGTCGCTTCAGTAAGGGTACATCTCTTGCGATGGCTTGATGGCTTAACGCGGATGTACTCACCAACGCGGATACGCCGCCCGCGCCCATTTTGAGAAAATGCCTTCTGGATACGTTGCGCAGCCGTTGTAATTCCTGCATTGCGATTTCATGCAGACCGGCGTTGTTGTTCTGCATAGGGCCTTATCTCCATCTTGATTTATCAGAATGATAAATTTGCTAATCCAGAAACGGTGACAATCATGACGACTTAATTGTGTCGATCAATTTTTGTACCGTGCCCGGTTACATACGGCGGTCGAATACAATTATCAAAAAACGCAATATAGAACAAATTACGGCTTTTGTCAATCAAAATCAGTAGAATTCGCTTGTTGTAAAGGGGTATACCATTTATAAGAAAAACACAAGGGGATTGATTTTCATCAAGGTTCATGGCTAGAATGAGTGAAAATGGTTCTCCATTGAAAAATACGGTGAGTGGGAAATAACCTTTGGATTTCATCATGTTAAAACATAGCCGCGGCTGGGGTGCAGTCGTACTTTTTTTATTAACGGCTTCGCATCTGTTTGGTGCAACGGTTGTGATTGGACCCGTTAAAGATAACACGCTTTTCGAAAACCCAACCGGAACCGTAAGCAACGGTGCCGGCGTCTACCTGTTCGCCGGGCGCACTGCGCAGTCTCCAAATGTTTCGAGGCGACGAGCGTTACTGGCGTTCAACGTGGCTGATCATATCCCACAAGGTTCAACGATCACAAGCGTACATCTTACATTGTACATGTCACGAACAGCTACATCATCGACCATCATCAATTTGCACAGGGCTTTGACGGATTGGGGTGAAGGCGCTTCGGACGCGAGCGGTGAGGAGGGTGCCGGTGCGGCAGCAGAAAACGGTGACGCGACTTGGATGCACACCTTTTACGATACAAACACATGGTCTTTACCGGGTGGAGATTATTCTCCTGCACTGAGTGCCTATACCAGTGTGGTTGGGCTTGGATCTTATACATGGTCGTCTACGCCTGAGCTTGTGGCAGATGTTCAAAGCTGGTTTGATGATCCTGAATCCGATTTCGGTTGGGTACTTATCGGGAACGAAGATTTTTCCACGACGGCTAAAAGATTTGACAGTCGTGAAAGCGTGACTCAGGAAAATCGCCCGTTCTTAACTATTGAGTTTACACAACCTGTCCCAGCGGTATCCACTTGGGGGATTGCGATCTCGGCACTGCTTTTCATGATTGCGGGGACTATTGTATTTAAGGCTTATGGATCAACTGCGATAACGTAACATTTCGTACAGATATCTGAGGCAACTTGTGCAGAGTACTTCATAGAACGGCATTTTTTCTTGTTGTCATCATTATGGCGATGTATCCAAAAGAAGATGTCACTACTCTTAATCATACGCCCGTTTCGGATAGGTCGGGGAAGACGAGTTGCAACATGATAATGTGCCTGTTTTTCTACATCGTCCAACATTCAATCATCAACAAAAAAGAGCCTGAGGCGAATGCCCCAGGCTCTTGAACGATCTTGTATTGCACTGCTTACTGCGGAGGAAGCGGCGTTTGAGTATTCACGCCTCCTCGTTGCGGTACGAGTGTTTCCATCGCGCCGGCGGGGAACCCACCGTTGGCGGGTGTAAACGCCGCACCTTCGCGTACAGCGTGACAATCTTGACAGCTGTTACCCTGTGCCAGGAAAGATGCTCCGCCGTGGCCCTGATCAATGGCAACGCCTGTGGCTGGGTCGATATACTCAAGCCCGACATTTTCATCAATCAGGAACTCGTAACTGGTGATTCCGGGTAGGAATAGATCAAGCTCTGTGACCGGGAAAGTAGCGGTATCTGAGAAATCTGGAAGAGTGCCGCTACCACTACCCGCAATGTTTACGGCTTGTATATCGGCTGTGCCACCATTGAGTGCGAGTGAATAGGCATAGGACACATAGTGATCTCGAACCGTAACCATGCCGGTGTGAACCGCAAAGGCGATGTTGTACACGTTTCCATCAGCCAGCGCGGTATCGTCACCATTACTAGTATCCAATGCCCGCTGAATGTTGGAGTTCCATCGGCCAAAGAGTGGGTCGTTGGCTGACGGTGTAAATGACGTTCCCGCAGCCGCGATGTCGCCGCGACTGCCAACAGTTTGACGTAGTCTTCGTCGGGGTACGGTGTCGCCTTCACTCGGTACATAACCCATTGCTACGGCATCGGCATAAGCAATGCCGACCGCGTTCGGAGCGTTGATGCCGAGGTTTGCAGCGGTATCGTCTACAAAATAGCGTAAGGGGCTGGTGAAAAGTTCGTCGAACGGAAACGCGAAAAACCCACCCGTAGTAGCTGGGTCGAACAACCATTGCGGCGTTCCATCATCGAAAGCGGCTGTGGCGTAGGGGCCTGTGCCCGCGTCGCCGTGTCGAGATCCGCCACCCCCATCACCTTCGCCATTAATTTTCTGGCCAACCCACTGGTCATCTGATTCGCCAACCGGGTTCGCTCGCGCGAGTCGGTGATGCCAGAGATCCAGACGTCCTGTGATGGTATCGGGGAGATATTTGTGCACTTCACCGTCGGCGTTGACCCATGTGGGCATGGCTCGGCTGTTATCGTGACAGGTTAACATACATCCAAATTCGGCGAACCCCGCAACGGCGTTGACGCCCTGGGGATCGTCGAGCATAAACGTAACCCGCGACTCGTAAATCGTTGAATTGGTACTTGTGGAACCGCGTAGCGGATCCGCATCAATCGTAGCCTGAGCATCACGTCGAACACCACCCTCGTGCTGCCATGCACCGTTGGTATAGCGGAAGTAGTCATGTGTATCGCCGCGGTCGCCTTCCCAGCTCATTTGAAAGAACATCGTGTCGTCGTTGTAGGCCGCCTGCACCGTGAACGGAAGGACCATGGCTTTGTTCGCGTCCAGTCCCTGGAGTGTTGGGGCGTTCCCGCCGCCGATGGGTACGGACGGACAACCCACCAGGGCCAGCGTGGCTGTGCCTAATACGGACATAGCGACAATCGCCCGTGACGTTTTCCGCCGCGTGATTTTGTTGTTTATCATTGTAATATCCTTTCTCTACAGTTTATATTGAAAAGGGCTACTGGCCCGTTGTCTCCTGCGAAGTAGTCTTGCACGAGGCGTGCCACAATTGTCTGTTTGTACAGCATTATCTCAGTGGGCACCTGTTCCTGCGGTCAGGTCGAATCCAGAAAAGCCATGGTCTCATGTTTCTCGCACAGTGTCACATTCGTTACCCGTCCACCAACCGTTCACGACCGGTTCAAGTCGTTGACTCAGCCATGGATTTCAGGACTCACTTTTCGATCTCTATCCCAAGTGCTCTAGAGCAAAGAGGGGTAAAGCCATGACTTCAAAACATTACTAATAGCGTAATTTCGTCAAACGTAGAGCTGTATCCGGCTACATTCAATCCGCAGTACAAATCATGGCTGATTCATATCGAAGATTCTGATTTTAGCCGCAACGTATATTCAAGGTAGTACGATATTATCCTTGTATTATGCTCGCAAGTTGTAGTCCCGAAATGAGGGGAAACCGTAAATACGGACAGAATAAAAATAATAATTAACTCAAGTCGAGTAGATTTGTTGCGCGCAAAAAACGTCTCACAATCGAACTACTCAGGCCATCACGATGTGGTTTGGTTCATTCCCTAGGGGTGTGTGTAGCTCGGGTGAAAATAAAAAAGAGGCCCGGCGGGGTGGACCGGGCCTTGGGGGAACCGACCCATGGGGGGGACGGGTCGGTAAGTGGACATTTAAGTGCTGTTAATCTCTCAAATATCGAACGATACCGCAAGAGAAAAATTATAAATATTTAATTGTTTTTCATCGCCAGCAAACCTGTCTGTGAGTAAAAAAGATGACGATCCAGATTCCTTCTTCGTATATTTTCGGCGAGGAATACCGATTATCAACACTCTTTCTGTGAGGTCATGTATATGGCACTTTGCCAGGCGGTGCATACCCTTGATTTCATAGAGCCAGTCTATCTATTTTGCCAAAAATTCCTTGTTGACCAGTTATTCGGCTTTTTCCGCACTTGTAATGGTAGTTTGTATAATCTTGCGACTCTAAGTAAAAAATAGATGGAGTGCCTGTACACCGAAAAGCGAATGATTGGATATCTATTTTGAAGTACAAAAATGCTGTGATTTACATGAATGACTTGACAAATTTGAGCGGCTCGTTGCGAGAATTTACACGACGCAATATGTGATGATTCACACAGAATTGTTGGAATAACATGCAAAATTTGCGCAAATAAAACCACAAATTTCACATAAGTGTTTTCCCCCGTTGTGGCCTATACTTTTAACATTTCAGAGGGTCTGTAACGCGAGGCTAAATAAACCGGATAATCCTTGCCCAACGCATCGTGAAGAGTGTTGGCTGCGAGGTCGGGGTCGTTGTTATCCTCACTCAGGTGGGCCATCGCGACCCAATTTGGTCTACGACTGTTGCAACTTCGAAGCAGTGTCGCGGAATCGGTGTTGGAAATGTGACCACCCTCGCCACGAATACGAGCCTTTAAGGGCTCGGGATAATTTCCTGTCTCCAGCATGTGCGGATCGTAATTACACTCCAGATAAGCTGCATCCACCGACTCCAGCACTTCCTGTATCCACAGCGAGGGATGTCCCAGGTCGGTCAGGATACCCAGCCTCTTCGCTTCCCACTCCACAACAAACGCGACACCATCAGCTGCGTCGTGGGCGGTGCGAAACGTGTGAATCTTAACGTCGTTGATCTCAATGGTTTCACCCGATCGAAAAGATTGAACATCGCTGAGGTGTCCCAACCGACATCGCGTACCCAGCTTGGTAGCCGGTGTGATGTAGAGCGGGATTTCAAATTTACGATGATACACGCCCGCGCAGCGAATGTGGTCGATATGATCGTGAGAAATAAACAACGCATCGACATCGCGGATGTTGCGGTCGTGATAGACCATTCGTTTTTGGGCCTGCGCACCGGAAATTCCCGCATCAAAAAGAAGCCGGGTGTCACCCGCCTCAACATAAAAGGCGTTGCCGTTAGAGCCGGATTGTAATGAAAAAGTCAGCATCGCAAAATTGTAGTCGATTTTCCCATTTCTCGCTCCCTTCATGATTATGGATACGCGTGCCATCTATTAGGTATCGCCTCCGGCATCGGGTGCCACTGGCGACTTGCCCGCCAGTGTGTTAATTCATCGAGAAACACGTACGAATTCCTGATTCCTCGGGACCAGAAGCACACACTTACAGTGACTATGAAAACATTGGCGTTAAAAGGTCTACCCGATACGATAATCAGCTATGACAGACTCATCCAGACAAGATCAACCTGGTTTATCTATGGGCCAGCCGCTCACAACGGAATCCTTATTCTCACCCTTTTCCATGACAGAGTGGGTATGTCTTGTAGTAGCCGGGATGGTGTTGGTACTCATGCGTCTGCACGCGTTTGATTTACCACTGGAAAACGACGAGTGTAATTATGCCTACATCGCCCAGCGATTATTGCTTGGTGATCATCTCTATGTGGATGTGTGGGACCATCAACCACCGGGAATTTTTATGTTGTGCGCCGGAGTCATCGCACTTTTCGGCGACGCACCGGAGGTGTTTCGCTGGCTGACGATCGTTTTTTCGCTGGCATCCATGGTTTTGATCTATCTGATTCTGAGATGTATGGGCGGCTTCGCGTCGGCCATCATGGGCGTATTCATTTTCGCACTGGTTTCCTCCGACCCCGGAACAGCCGGTGAGGGGTGCAACCGCGAAATTTTTATGAACACGTTTATTCTGCTGGGGTGGTATTTCGCTCTGCGAAGTTCGACGCACGCATCAACAAAAAACAAGTGTTGGCTGATGTTGGCTGGGATATCACTAGCCGTCGCTTCGGTGATCAAGACGATCGTCGCGGTTCACTGGTTGATGCTGACGATCTGGGTCGCGGTGCGTGCATTCAACCGGGACACATCAGACAACCGTGTGCGCTCTGTTGTTTCGTCGGTCGCATGGATATCAGCTGGTCCGATCGCTATATGGAGCATCACGTTTTTATACTTTACCGCCAGTGGCCGGTTTGATCTGTTTTTCGACGCGACGTTTATTTTTAATCTCGGTTACAGCGAAGGGGGTCAGGGACTTTTTCCGCGATTTATCAACTTTTTCGCGCCTCAACAACACCCCTTTATTTTCGACAGCGCGCTGCCGCTTTGGATGGTCGGCGGTGTTTCTTTTGTTTGGCTGGGTATTCAAAGCATACGAAAGCGAAACGAATCGCATCTCTGCGTTTTCCTTTTTATGCTGGGTAGTTATTTCGCGATCTGCCTACCCGGTCGATCCTGGCCTCACTATTATTATCTGATGATCCCGCCGCTGGTCATCGCGTCGTCCATGTTTATTCATTGGATTGTTAGTTTCAGTCGAAAACATGCCCACGCAAGCGCGGGTACGCCACCCACCAAACGAACGATTGTATCGAACCGACTTGTCGCGTGGGTTGTCGTAATAAGTTTACTTCTACCCGCTGCGGTATTCGTAACTGAGTACCAAAACTATCTGAGTCAGCCACTGTTTGGGATTACGGTGAAGCGCTACAACTCTCGGGATTTCTGGGGGCGGGGACACGGAGAAAACATTCGCCGTATCACGGATCCAGAAGATTCGATCTTCGTATTCAGCAACGATGCGTCGATTTATTATTACGCCCAACGTCGAAGCGCTTCGCGTTATACCATGATCACCGGAATTTCAGACGGCATGTCGGGGATTGAACCGCGTCGCGAAATTTTAATGCAGGAGCTGAGCGAAAATAAACCCCGACTCATCGTGGTTACGTTTGATCATGATCCATTTCCCGAATGGAAATCATTTCTGAACGAATTCTATGGTGAACCCATCGGCTGGGATTTTAACGATAAAACGGGTGAACCGATTATGATGGTGCTCGCGCGCAAAGATCAGCCTGTCGAGCCAATCGATTGGGATTGGGATCGAAGAAGCGTGGGCGGCTGGCCACTGGGCGACAACAACCGTTAATCCACCAACACTTCAGTCAGTTCTTGTGCCTTCTTGGTAACGATTTCCTTTTCCTTGGACGTGGGTCCAAAGATATTGATTTTCATCCATGCCCGAGAGTGCCATCGCCACCACAGAAAGATGCCCGCGACTATAATCAGCGTTGACGCCGCAAACCACGGACCCAAACTGCCAAACTGGGGATAATAAGTAGCGACGTACCAGCCGCCACCGACGATGATGACCCAGTTGCTGATGACAAAAAACATTGAGGGTACAAACGTATCACCCGCGCCGCGTAGTGCAGAGCTGTAAGTAATCCCGATGGCGTCGAACAATTGAAACACCGCGGCGCAGATCATGATCTTTCGTCCGATTTCAATGACTTCCGGGTCGGCGTTGAACCAGCTGATCAAGGTCGCACCAAAAAACCAGTAGATGATGGATAGCGTAAACATATAGGCACAGGTAATGATGACCGCGAACCGTGCTTCACGCACCGCCCGCTCGGGCTTACCGGCTCCGATACTTTTTCCCACCAGCGCGGTGAGCGCCTGACCCACACCGATCGTGGGGAAAAATGCGATACGCATGTACTGCCAGGTGGTGTTGGTTGCGATCAGATGTACCGTTCCGAACTTTTTTCCAATCAAAATGTTGACGAAGACCGCCCAGACCACAACTTCGCAAATCCATTGGAAGCTGCAGGGGATGCCCACGCGAATAATGTTTTTCATCTCCGACCAGTTGGGTCGCCAGCTGGACCGAGTATGGAATACCTCATTGATACTCGGCATCCACAAAGTCACCAATAAACGAACGGTTCGATAGCAGACTGCGCAAAGCGTACCCCAGGCGGCACCGGCGATCCCCATTGGCTCAAAACCGAGATAACCAAAAATCAAAACGCAGCTCACGACTATGTTGACAACGTTGGCTTCGATCGCCGACCACATGGTAGCCCAGGGTTTATGAATCCCTACGAAAAACCAACCCAGCGCATTGGCGGCGATGGTCGGACCCACGGTCAGCAGGGCGACGTTGCCGTAGGCTAGTTCAAGCGCTTGTACCTTGGGATCGTGGCCGATCATGGAAAGTAAACTTGGTAGTAATGGGTATAGAGCCAGCCCGATCAGACCAAACACAACTGAAAGATAAATTCCCTGCCAGGCGTAGATGCCGCATCGATGATATTCTTTTTTACCCATTGATTGTGACGCGAAGGTGTTGATGACCGACGCGATTCCCAAACCAAAAATGATGTAAGACCACATGATGATCTGTGCGGGAAGGATGGCGGCCAGGGCTTCGGGAAGGTTGAGTCGGGCGATCATCGTATAGTCCACGATGTCCATCACTGCGCGCGAAGAGGTCGTAACCACCAGCGGGATGGTCATGGCGATGACGTTGCGAAATTCCTTTCGGCGCTCGGGGTGACGCTCGCGAATTAATTCCGGCGATCGGTCTGACGGTTCAGTTGTACGGGTGGTCCCCAAACATTTTCTCCAATTGTGCAATATGATTGCACGGGTTTATGTTGTGTGCGAGAGGGCGGAGGCGTTTCATGCCAGACGTTCGCCTGTCTCTGCGCGAAACAGTGGCGTCGCCGGCCGGGCTAAAAAGCTGGAAATCCCCAATCAGATCGGATTGAATAAACGGGGTGGATCCGCAATAAAACGCGGAAAAAGGCCTGCGAACAGCCTTACCGATTGTATGTGGGTACGGTTTTCATGATGGCTTTCACTATACAGTGTGAATCCATTCTGACCATAACAAATCGAAAAATAATTGTATTTTGATATGCAATTTTACAACGTACTACAAAACAGGGCGTCGCGATTATCCGCCCAGCAGCGTTTCGATGAATGATGAGAAGGCAGTTCCAGCGTAATCGTGGGTATCTTTCGTTCCACGCCCGCCCACGTGCCAAAGCTGCCCGGGGTGGGATATCCGATCGAATCCGTCACCGGATAACCGTTATGGTGGTGCATGGCTTTGGCGAGTTCACTACCCGGGCCGTCGTAGTTGTTACAGAAACGGTTTCGACCAATCGAATGAATCGTGATGATTCGGTCGGGTTGGTATCGTTCTACGATTTCGATCAAAGCCTTTGTTTCTGGTTCGGAAGCAGGCGCTTCACCGCCAAACATGCGGCTTCTTTTAATTCCCCGCGTCCAGTTTTTCGTGGGGAAGTTGCGGTTGAGATCGATACAGTTTGCGTTGCGTCGTTTTCGTAGTTCAAAACCATCTGGATTCACCACCGGAAGAATGACCCACAGAATGTCCTGGCCCAATGTTGAATCCTGTTTGAGTAATGATATCATACGCCGAGCCAGGTCCACACTTTTGGGTTCGTCACCATGCATGCCGCCCAGGACTAGAGTTGTTGTGGAAGAGGATCGATCTCCGCGCACAAAAATATCGATCTCGCGCCTTTCGACTGAGTTACCGATGGTGATGGTCATGACGAACGCTAGGTAGTGAGTTTGGTGGAACGGGCGGTGGATTCAACCACTTCGACCAGGCGCGAACCGAGCCTGGACGCTCTTGAGGTTGCCTTTCGTAGGCGTTTGTTTTCCTCAGCCTGGGCTTTTTCGCTGGGCGATTCGTAAAACATGCCGATGTTGCGAATTCGTTCCTGTCGTTGTCGAACCAGCGTGTCCAGCTGAAGTTTAGACAGCTCTGTTAACGCATTGGTGAGGTATTTTTCAAGATTGGCTGCGGTTTTTTCAGGGTCACGATGAGCACCGCCGATCGGTTCGGGGATGATATCGTCAATGATATTGAATTTTTGCAGCTCCTTGGCCGTCAGCTTCAACGCTTCGGCTGCGTGTTTACGTTTGTCAGCTGTTTTCCATAAAATAGCCGCACAGCCTTCCGGAGAAATCACGGAATAAAACGAATGTTGGAAGATCGCGACTCGATCCGCAACGCCGATACCCAATGCACCACCGCTGCCGCCTTCACCGATGACCACACTTACAATGGGAGTGCGCAAACGGGACATTTCCATCAGGTTGGTTGCGATCGCGTGAGAAATACCGCGCTCTTCCGATCCAATACCCGGATAAGCACCCTGCGTGTCGATCAGGCAGACCACTGGTAAACCGTATTTCTCGGCGAGCTTCATCTTTTTTAACGCTTTGCGATATCCTTCCGGATGGGCACAGCCAAAATTACAGGCGATGCGCTCCTTGATTTCTTTACCTTTGTTGTGGCCGATGAACATCACACGATGTCCGCCTATGCGTGCGAACCCTGTAATGATGGCTTTGTCGTCGCCGAAGGTTCGATCGCCGTGAAGTTCGCAAACATCACGGAAGATCGTTTTTAAGTAATCGGTAGACAGGGGGCGCTTGGGATGTCGAGCGACCAGCACCGTTTCCCACGGGGTTAAACTTGTGTAGAGTCTTTTGAGCGTGGTCTTGTATCGCGTGCGCTGCTGCTTGATATCGGAGACGAGGTTTCGGCCATTCACGCTCTGCTCACGTTCCATCTCGTCGATATCGTGTTGTATGCGCTGTAGCGGTTTTTCAAATTCTAAAAACGGTACCACGCTGCTCGTTGCTGTTGCTGTTTTTTCAGCCATGTTGGTTTTCTCGTCCTGATGTTTTCATCCTGAGAATTTCAGGTCACCGGATCCCACCGGTACAATCCCTCAGTATAGCACATTTCGTCCCATTCGGCATATCCGGCGATATTCCGACAGCCCCTCATCGTCGAATCGCACTTCGCGGTTGTTTTAATGAAGAAAATAGACATAAACTTTGATCAGGTAAGAAGTTACGGTAAATGTTCGATATCAGGTTCATTGTGTGTGGTTGTCCGGTTTTAGGCCATAATTTCAATGTGAATAAGTCGATTTTTGTTTGAAAATCGGCGTTCCAGGCGCGTGCGGATCAGCTCCGTGAGATTATTTATATACTTCGCGCTCAATCAGTCTGTTGCAGGGATTAGTGATCTCGCATGATGTCGTGTAACCGATCGATCGCGTCGAAAATTTCTTCCTGTAATTCATCCGCGGTCAGACGTTTCACCGCCAACTTGCCCAGCAGGCTATCCATCGTTCGCATCAATTCACGTCGTGACTTTGCGCTCGGATCATGCAACGAACCCGAACGCACTACAGCCTGGTCCAGCGGATTTTTTTCAAATCGCATCGCGATAATTTCATAACGAGAAGAAAGTGAGTTGACCAGACGCAGAACCGTGCCACCTTCACCCGGGTACATTCTCTCCATGCCGCGGGCGACCGCCTTAAATCGAAAGATGATTTGTCCAAACCAGATTTCCTGCTTCGGGGCAATCGCATCGGGGCTGGGCATGATCAACTCCGCGACCCGATCAAACTGATCCGCTTCGATCAATTCCGTGATCGTCATGTTGCTTGTGTCTACATGGCTGTTCGCGCGACCGTTGGTTTGAACGGGATTGTTCATATCTGTCGGTCGAGGCCTGGACTTAAACATTGAGTTCGTAATCATTTTGCTGATGGGGGGCGGTGTAGATTTTCGTGGAACACGCGTCGTTCGCGGTGGCGGGGTTTTTTCTGGTGGAGTCGTAGTGCGCTGCGATTTTTTTGTGCGCGGCGGTGTTTGGGGACGTCTGTATTTGTTAACGGGTTTGGGCCTGTCTTTTTCGACGTGATCAACAAATTTCGGTATTTGTGATGGGTCGTATCGACTTCGTGCATCATCACTGCGACGAGTAGTGCGACGACTCTGTTTTTTTACGGGTGGGGTTGTTTGTTGTATCTGTTTTGGTCTAGGCGTGACGACGACCTGTTGTTCAGGTGTAACCCGAGCGGATGGAGGTGCAGCTGGTTTTCGATCGATGGTTCTGTTCGATTTTCTGATGTCGGATCTTCCCACGTTGACGGGAAGTTGTTCTTGATTTTTTTTCCTTTGGTCCACAAACGAGGTGGGGTGTTTTCGAGGCTGTTTTTTTCGGATGGGCATTTGAATTTCGACGGTCAGGTTATTGACCCCCGTTCGATCGAAGGTGCGGTGGTGGATTTCGGTGATCGGTCCCAGTGATTCATAATCGTTCGACCGAATCCATTCGGACATGATTTTGTATTGTTTGGAGATGTTGGGATTGGCGGTGTCCAAAAACTGATACGCCACCTGTTTCGATTCCTGCATCATGCTTTTGTAGGGGCGTGAAGGTTGGTGTTGACCATCGACCCAAAAACCGATTTCGCAACGCATCTTGTTGGCTCGCATTTTTTTTGGGTCTTTCGCATAGCGTGCGTACATCGAGCCGGTTTGACCATGCTCGATCATGTATTTGCCGAGCGTTCTGAACACCGGACCGACCGTCCAGTAGGGGCCGGTATGTTGAATAAATACGGTTTGTTGCGGCTTGGTTTGTTTGACCGCGATGTGCAGACTGTTTTGTAGCGGTTGTTCTGCGGTTTGCGACGGGCTTGCCCA
>CBDTZI010000021.1:0-16138 GCA_965364865.1 uncultured bacterium
AAATCATAGGTACACGTTTTTGATAATCACGATACGTATCGCCGAAAATATGCGTCAGGTCACGCTCTTCCAACTGAACCGCAACCAGCATGTAAATCGTGGTCACCGCCGCAAACAGCAGATGGCTTTGCGTCATTACGGGCGTCGCCCAGAACGCCAGGATGAATCCAAAGTACAGTGGATGTCGAACCAGTTTGTACATCGAAGGCGTTTCAAAGGGTGAATGAACATATTCTTTACCTGAGAAATAGAGAACAACCTGTCGCATTCCGAACAAATCAAAATGATCGATGAGCACCGTCGCATAAAACACAATTCCAAATCCAAGGAAAAATAATCCCTTCAATAGCCATACCGCAGCCGGACTGTCGATTTGCCATACGATTTCCGGCATGAGCCGCCACTGCCAGAAAATCAAATTCAAGCAAAAGCAGGTTGCCAACACAAACGTACTGCGTTCAACAGGCACGGGTACAATCTTCGTCCAGACCGCTTTGAATTCATGCCGGGCCATGATGCTGTGTTGAATACCAAAAATACCCAACAGCAACAAATTAATCAGTATCGGCGACGCATCCGCAAACCAAGCTGGGCCATACAACAAATCCGGGCTGCCATAATCCAATGATTTTGGAACAATCAAACTACCCGAAAATCCGATCGCGTAACAAAATGTTCCAAAAAAAAGTAAATAACAAATCGTACCATACAACAAAAAAAGTGTCCGCTTCATCCTAACATCCTTTCATTGGATTTGCTCATAACGATGTACTTATGCGTTCTAAGAATCAGACATCACCGCCGCCACCGCAATACCTGATGAAATCGTACCGCCGGAAGCGGTGATCACCGTTTCTGCTCCCTGTAATCCGGACAAGACCTCCGCCCAGATCCCGTCGTCGTAACCGATTTGAATCGTTCGGGATTGGGCGATGCCGTTTTCAACGATAAACACAACCGATTCCTTACCCTCGACTCGAATCGCCTTGGATGGAATCACGAGCGCGTCGGCTTTGGTTTCAAGCACGAGAGAAACCTGAGCATACATGCCGGGCGTGATTTCATTCTTGGAATTATTCAGATCAACCTCTACACGCATCGTGCGAGTACTCGGATTAATCGCACCGGCAACACGCGAAACCTTACCGGGAAACGGATGTTCACCAAGTGCCACCACATTGACCTCAGCCGACGAACCCACACGTACGTAAGGCACGTCAATTTCGGGGACTTGCATCACTACACGAATGCGGTCTGTTTTTGCAATACTGAGTAAGCTTGACGTCGTACCATCGGCAGCCGATCGCACAAACGTACCGTGATCCACCTGACGTTTCGTAATCACGCCATCAAACGGAGCCTTGATCGAAGCGTATTCCATCAATGTTTGTAGACGAGATGCATTCGCACGGGCGACCATCACAACCGACTCAGCCACCTCTACATCAGCGTTGATCGCCTGATGGGCAGCCTCTGCACCGGCGACCCTGGCCTGGGCGATGTTTAGCTGTGCCCGGGAGACCTCCGCGACACTTTTCGCTTCGTCCAGCGCCTGTTCAGGTATGGCGTCACCCTCTCGCAGCGTTTGTACTCTCTTGAGATTCACCGCGTCCAGTTCATGCTCCGCTGCGTATCGTTGAACTTCGGACTTGGTGGTATCAATGGTGCGTTGGGCTTGCGTCCCTTTGGCGGACAACGCCCGGACGCGAGCTTGTTTGGCCTTAAGAATCGCCTGGATTTGATGAAACTCGTCCATCATTTCCGGAACGCTGATCGTGGCTAACACGTCACCCGATTTCACCTGGCTTCCAATGTCCACATTAATTTCGTCAACGTAACCACTCGCTTTCGCAAACAGATCAACCTGTTCATCCGCCATCAGCGTTGCGGGCAACTTTAATGATCGTACTACGGAGCGCTTCTTTGGCTTCACCACTTCCGCGCGAACGGGTTTGGCCTGCTGGGCCTGCGCGCGAACACCACACAGGCTCATTGATATCAACGTCAATAAGACGCAGACGTTTCGCAATGATCTGATTGAATTGTGTTGAATGATTCTGTCCATGTATCTACCCTTTGTGATTGCGATCTACTACAACATAAGCCTGAGATAATCGTTTCAAGTCCTTGCGTTTAAAGCCATGGATTCCACATTTTTTTCCTCACGTTTCACCATGACATATAGACACGGCACCACAACCAGCGACAACACCGTCGCAGCCAACACCCCACCGATAATGGTTCTCGCCAGCGGTGCGTTGGCTTCACCCCCCGCCGCCCCGATCGCCATCGGAATCAGCGCTAACCACGTCGTGAGCGAAGTCATCAGAATCGGTCGCAGACGTACCCATGTCGCATCTTGAATCGCCTCACGCACCGACAGACCCTCCCGTACCCGCTGATTGGCAAATTCCAGCAAAATAATGCTATATTCCACCACAATACCCACCATCATGATGATGCCCATAAACGCAGGGATGCTTAAATTGGTTCCGGTGATCACCAACGCGGCAACCACGCCGATGAATCCCAGCGGAATACTCACGATAATAATCAGCGGTACGGAAAATGACCGCAATTGTGCCACCATCGCCAGGTACACCAACATCCCCGCGATGATCAAGCCCTGAGTGAATTGAGAGAACGCGTTACGCATCGTTTCGGTTTCGCCTTTGAGCTTGAGCGAGTAACCCTTGCCCGCAAACTTACCACCGATATCGTAAAATCTTCCTCGTTCATCATCAACAGGCACCGGCAAAAGCTCGCTGGACATCTGTAATTGCCGTTCGATCTCAGCGGCAACCGAACCCGCATCGTATCCGGTGGCGATATTGGCATAAATATCCGTCACCCGCGTGATGCTGTGATGGTTGATCACGGCTGGGCCGGTGGTGCGGGAAAATGTTGCCACGTTTCTCAGCGGAATCGGCTGTTTACTGTTGCGGCCCGTAATGGGGATATTTCGCAACGTCTCAAAGGATTCAATGTCATGCTCCGCGTACTGTGCACCCATGAAGTAGTGGTTTTTGTTATTCGGCGCAATCCAGAACGCCGGATTAAAACCGATACTCGAATTGAGCGCCGTCACCACGTTCTTGATCACATCTTCCTGCACCAGACCCAACTGAGCGGCCTTGGTCCGATCCACATCAATACGAATTTGCGGATAATCGATGCGCTGGGCGACACGAACATCGACCGTGCCGGGTACATTTTCCATGGTGGTTTTAACAATAGCTGCGATATTCTGTGCGGTGTGCAAGTCGCTACCCTTGATTTGAACCTGAATCGGTGAGGGCAGTCCGGAGTTCATGGCTGCCGTCATCATGCCACCCGTATCAAACGCAAAATCCACAGTCGGAAATTCACGATTCAGCCGTTCCCGCAGTGAATCTACTATTGCAAAGGTATTGGGCTTACCCGATTTCCCCTTCGTTTGCACGAGCACAAAGGCGTCCATCGGCCCGTTGTTGGGCGTATAGGCTGCCGGCCAATCCATGAGCACGCCGATGTTTGAAATCATGATACGCATGTTTGAATCGGTATATTTTTCGTCGTCGGGGTTCGGATCAGGCTCGCCAAGCTCGTCTATCAAACTCTTCTCAATTTCAACAATCACCGCTTCCGAGTTTTCCAAACGGGTTCCAGACGGCAGGCGAACGTAAATCGTAAACTGATTAGAATCGACAGCGGGGAATAATTCCTGACCCATTGACGACATCGTAACCCCGGCACCCAATAGAAGGACGAACCCGACAAGTAGAATCACGAAACGCGATTTAATAATGCGACCAAACCAGGCGTTAAACCATTCGGGTGGGCCGTCGTCGCCTTGATCGCCAGCCGAGTGCTCACGCAACAACTTGGCGGAAAAGACCGGAATCACCAGCATCGCGATAAGATAACTCGCTACGACCGCAAACGTAACCGTGATGGCCAGGGGTTGAAACAGAAAACGCGGAATGCCCGTAAGAAACACCACCGGAAAGAAAACGATTACAAACGTGAGCGTCGAAACCATCACGGGCAACGCAACCTCACGCGTTCCTTCCAGCGCAGCTATTGCTCTGGTTTTACCCATTTTCAGGTGACGCACGATGTTATCCAACACCACGATGGACTGATCGACCAAGATCCCAATCGCCAAAGCGAGACCGCCCAGCGTCATGCTGTTGATCGTATCACCCGTATAAAACAGGCCGATCAGTGCGGCTAAAATTGAAAGGGGTATTGCCAGAACGACAATGAAAGTAAGCCGAATACTTTTCAAGAAAATGAGCACGATGAGTGCAGCTAACACCGCACCGAGAATCGCCGACACTTGCAACCAGCGAACCGAAGCACGCACCGTGGTGGACTGATCCATCACCACGCTAAGCACAACATCGGCGGCTTCAGGCCGTGTTTCACTCAGACGCGCTTTGATTCGTGTCAATTTGGATTTAATCCGATCAACAATCTCAAGCGTATTGGCACCCGGCTGACGATAAATCGGGATGTAGGCCATCGTACTGCCGTTGATGCGAACCTTGTTCGACTGAATCTGATGGCTGTCCTTGACCTCACCGATGTCACGCATAAACACCATCGAATCGCCGTCCACTTTGACAGGGATGTCGTTCAACTCTTCCATCGTTTCGGGCATGGCGTTGGAGATGATCTGATAATCGATATCGCCGATCTTGGCATTACCCGTCGGAATGAACACGCTTTGTTCCTGAAGCGTTCTTACGATGTCCATAGGAGATAAACCGCGAGCGGCTAACTCCATCGGATCGACGTACGCAAGAATTCGCCGAAGCACACCACCATATACCGCCGGCGCAATCACACCCTGAATCGCCTGAAGCTGATTTCGCAGTTCACGATAAGCCACGTCGTAAAGGTCTTTTTCCGACATCGTGGGACTCGAAACACTCACCAGACAAAGCGGCACCGAAGCCGTCGGGTCGAAAGGCATGACCATCGGTGGAATCGTACCCGGTGGCAGGTAAAACATGTCCGACATAGCGTACGACGTTACCTGTGACATCGCGGTGTCGAAGCTGATGTCTTCGCGGAAAAAATCCTTGACGATACATACGCCGAGCATGGCCTTGGCTTCCTGATGCTCGATGCCCACCGACTGGCCCGTCCAGCGTTCCAGCCGGCTCATGATGTCGCGTTCCATCACTTCCGGCGGCATGCCCGGATAAAAAGTGACGATTTGCACCGCGGGCGTTTCAAATTGCGGCAGCAGGTCAGCGGGGATGTCCATCATCGCACGCACACCCACCACCAGTGTGGCTAACACCAACACCACTACCAGATAAGGATTTCGTAATGTAACTTCAATTGCCTTCATATTTCCTTATCCACTCTTAACACCATAGCTCCATAAATCACACTATACTCAATCTATCTTCAGTACGCCATCAGTCTGACGCTCGCATCAGGGAAATCAACGCATCCTCAGGAAGTTGCGACACAACAGCGTACACAAGATCTCCCCGTTGGCACGCCGTAACCGTGTATCCTCTACAACGATCTACCCAGTGCATCTGATTTTCATGCTCTATTTTTTGTAGACCCCGTAGCGTGTCTGATGTTCCATGCAATGCGACCAACGACGCTAGCCCGGCCTTCGATTCATAGATTACGAACGCAGCTTTGCGTCCATCAATCTTGCACCGCCGGGCTCCAACCAAACGCCAATCGGATCCCGAAGGATCCGGTAAATTTACTTCAATGGCGGTCTCTTCCAGCAACCAAGCGGCCACCTGCGTAGATTCCGCGGAAACAAGTTGCAGCGGCTTATTTTCCTCTACAAAGTGCTCGAAGTCCGCCACCACAAGGTCTGAAAACCTGGGGTTGTCAACTTGATCTTTTTCATAAAGAATCATCCAGGAACCAACAGCAATGACAAGCACAGCAGCGGCTTTCATGATCAATCGTCGATGTTTCAATGCAGATCGACGGTGTTGCTTGCGAAACATGGCCGCATAACGTTGCCGATCGAATTCCGGAGGCAACGCTTCTGTGAAGTCCGGTATTGAATCGTCGCCGGATTCCAATGCGATTTCAAGTCTTTTTCTGATTGTTCGCTCGATCTCAGCCTCACGTGCGCAATCTGGGCAATGATCGAGATGGTGCTGTAACTCAATGCTCTGTGGTACATCAAGCTCATTGTCAAGGAATGCAAAGATGTATTCCCGCACTTCACTGCAGATCATCTCGGTATCTCCTGTATCCATCCCTGGACTTGAGCAAACTCAGACAATCGCTCACGAAGCGTGCAACGTGCGCGAGCCATACGAGACATCACCGTTCCCACTGGACAGTCCAGTACCTGTGCCACTTCGCGATAGGTCAAGTCACCGGCTACGGATAAGAGAATGACTTCTCGGTAGACGGTCTCCAGAGAATCCAACGCCGCAACAATTTTATCATCCAGAAGTTCGCAAAAAGCATCCTCGGTCACCGATGGCATGCGTGCGAATGGATCCGACAGTTCACGCGGAAGAAGTTCTGTCAGCTCATCATGATCGACCGGAACTAATTTTATGCGTCTACCAGCGGTACGCGCCCACTCAGCCGCGATTCGTCGTAGAATCACAAACAACCATCCCGCACGATAGGTGCGTTCGTCACTCGGAGAATAATTCGCCCAGGCTCGCATGAGCGTCTCTTGAACCAAATCCTGCGCATCTTCCTGACTCTTGGCGTAACGCCGAGCGACCAGGTTCAGACGCCGCCAGTAAGGCAGAGCAAATCGGGAGAATGCTTCTTCCGTTTCAGACATACACAGAAATCCTTCGAGTATTACTCACTATGTACAAGAATGACGTTTTACCGAAAATTCATCCCGGAAAATCAAAAAAATGTCAATCGCTGGAAATCGTACGCTTGGGCCCATCGGATCGGCAATGAAAGCAGCAGCAAAACACTGCTTCAGGGGTACTGATATAAATTCAATCCAAGCTAATGATGATCAAAAACCCTTTTGCACATCAAATCAACAGATAATGATTCACATGGATCCGGCCCGTCCGAAACATGGGAACTTTGGCCCATCCTAACACAAAACGGGCCTGTGAGTCTATAGTAAATTCGTTGTAAGTGCTTGTGGTTTAAGGAATTAGATAAAACTACGTCGATGTAGATTGATGAGTTAAGCGGAGTAACTTTTCTATAATCATGCGATACCTCGCATTCAAAGATTGTATTTACTAAAAGCAACAGGTTATCGGCGCTGTAAATTATGAAGCAGGGTCATGACACCCTATGTTATGAAAAATTAATTCCTTACCATGCACAGCAGCAATGAAGAATGTTCTTAGCGCTAAGAAGCATACAACCCGATCGTAACGTCAGTGTAACGGTGAAATTATACGTATACGAGTGCTCAATTAGCGACAATCATATATGTTACGCTAAAAAAAAGTGCATACCGCGGATAGTGTAACATCCACGGCATGCAGGATAGTTATTCACTACTAGTAATTTGTCTACAATCGTGAAATAATAAACGACAATACCATCCTGTTGGGCATTGATTATCATTGCAACATTCTACACAATCAGCTCCATCATCACAACACCACCCCATTCCTTGTTGTTGGCAAGGAGGGTCACACGGTACTGGATGCGATAGATTGTCTGGAGGTAAGTCTTGAGTGGTTAATTCACTTTCAATACTTGCTGTAGGTGTGGGGATAATATCTGCTTTGCTCTTTGAGCCGTCCAATAGCCATATTCCCCCACCGACAAGTGTGAGAACACCAAATACAGATATCAATGACATGGCTGTACGAGTTGAGGATTTCTCAAACATTTCTACACTCCTTATAAGATAACAGTGAGGCAACAGCATATCACCTCTTCAAATTTTGATATAGCAGTATTGGATAAGTGTGTCAAGATATATATATATACAAATCTGCTAATTAATTGTTCATATTCCGCGATTAAATGTTACAACGAGGCGGAGACGAATATGGTGCCCTTGATATACCCAATCACGCCTCCCCCCCCCATTGTCTAAGTTTTTCAAGTTGGCATCTAAAGATAGGTTATATTTTTGCGGTTAGGTTGTGAAATCAATCTCAATCTTTGGCGGCTATAGAAGTATGCCTGTTCACCGTTGCGAACCGCAAGCTGATGCAAGTTTCTTAGGGTTGCATCTGTCGCAGCCTCTGGCCAACGTAATGGCCTGACAAGGAATCCCAGTCCAGCTAAATCCAATACGAATGCAAGTACTACGACTACCTTATCTACAATCACTCTAATCACATTCATTGGCGTGAACATGATGTAACAGGTATTCATTCCGTTACAATAAGGACAATTAATATTTAAAAGATGCCCAAATAACCTGATGTTTTAAATTACCACAAAATTTCCTTAGCCTGTCGGTTTGTAGAGGCCGTTCGTCAATTCCACCAAAGTAATCTTTCTTCACGTAACTCAAGAAGGATGCGCATCCTTCACTGGATCACCTCTAAGTTTCGACCCGACGAAGACGCCGATTACACCAATAAAGGGATTCACGAGTGCTACCCAAGGAGGTTGTATTCCTTTTTGCATAGCTTCGAAATTACTCACGTCGGCTACACGGGTTTCTGGTAGACTATCATCTGACGCCGTCAACACAGGATAGGCCATCAATAGCCCGACAATTAAAATTAATCCGATCAACGCAAGTGGAGCCTTTGAGCCCCTTGCTACAATTGCACAAGTATAGCCACCTGCAACTGCTACCATAAGACCTAATACGAAACTGATAACTAACCAGAGACTTGTTACTTCGTACGAGCCCTCCTCAAACGCCCCGTCTGTACCCACTATTAGAAAAGCAACCGAGAATGTGGTGAATGCAACCGCAAACATAACCACATATCCAACGATAACAGCACTAATGTTTCGCCACATTTCAAATCTCCTTCGAGTATATCTGATTGCCGAAAGTCGGCATTCGCATCCTTGAATGGGTTGCCAACTGTGCACCGAACCGCTTGATTATCGCGGTATACAATGATAAACACAAGCGATCAGGAAAATATCGCGAGCGCCAACAGCATACACATGACACAATTACGCCCGGCAGGATTCGAACCTGCGACCTCCGGTTTAGGAAACCGGCGCTCTATCCAACTGAGCTACGAGCGTTTCACATTGCGACATCATTATAACAAACAATTCGCGTAAAGTAATCATCCATGCCGTAACATCGCAAATTGCGGACGATGCAACAATCCGAGCCCTGAGCGCGAGCGACGGGTGCATACTGAAAACCGAATAACACTAGCGGGCAAGCCGCACAGTGGCACCCACATACTTTCGCCACCCACGAGGAGTGACGCTACACCTTTGGAATGAGAAAGGGATTCACGTTCCAGCTATTGTGTATGGATTCACATGCCAGCAATGTCTAATCTGGCCATACAACTGCCCATCGTTTACAATCCCTCGTCATGAGCCCACTCATCGCAGCTATCGGGTGTTTTGTGATGTATTTTATAGGTTTTCGTGTTTATGCGAAATTCCTCGCAGAACGCATCTATAAACTCGACCCGGCCAGACCCACCCCGGCTCACACGCTACGCGACGAAATCGATTACGTCCCTACCAACCGCTTCGTCCTGTTCGGCCACCACTACGCATCGATCACCGGTTTAGCGCCTATGTTAGGACCGGCGGTGGCCGTGATCTGGGGCTGGCTACCCGCGATGTTGTGGGTGGTACTCGGTGCGATATTGGTAGGTTGTGTACATGATTTTTCCGCGCTGGTGGTGTCCATGCGGGCAAAGGGATTATCGATCGGTAAAGTCGCCGAGGGTGTCATCGGTCACCGCGCCAAATTTTTGTTTTTAGCGCTGATTTTTTTTGGCGTATCCCTGGCCATGGGTGTGTTCGTATTTATTATTTCGGTGTTGTTCAGAATCGGCGATGATTTTGACCCGAACAATCTCGCAGCGGCTCAAACCTCATTCCCCTCAGCGGTGCTGCCGTCAGCGTGTCTCATTATTTTCGCGATGATCATGGGATATCTGTTGTATAAGAAGAATTTTCCACTAGGCCCGACCACCGCGGTTGGTTTTGTGCTGATGCTGATTTCGGTCTGGTTGGGAACAAAATATCCAACCCTCGGCATGGACGCTTCTCGCTGGCCTTCTCAAACAACCTGGACCTGGATTTTACTGGCGTATTCGTTTATCGCGTCGGTGCTGCCGGTGTGGAGTTTGTTGCAAGCCCGCGATTTCTTAAACTCGTTATTGTTGTATCTGGGATTATTGGCTGCGTACGGCGGCTTTTTCGTGTTAGGCCCGACCTTTAGCGCACCGGCGATCAACCCCCACCCCGAGGGCGCACCATCCCTGTTTCCGTTTGTGTTTATCGTCATCGCATGCGGAGCCGCCAGCGGCTTTCATGCACTCGTTTCATCGGGAACCACCGCCAAACAAATCGACAAGGAAACCGACGCACGTTTCATTGCCTACGGCGGCATGATCGGCGAATCGCTGCTGGGATTATTGGCTGTGCTTGCGTGCACCGCAGGCTTTCAAAACACCGGCGCCTGGCAGTACGCGTATAAGGACTGGGCTACGATTCAGGCGGGTTTGGCCAACAAACTCGGCGCGTTTATTCAGGGCACCAGCCGATTCATCTCCGCACTGGGTATCGATGACAACTTAGCTGCCGCGTTTATCGCGGTGGTGGTAGTTTCGTTCGCCTTAACCACGCTCGATTCCGCGACCCGATTGCTGCGATTCAATGTTTCGGAAATCGGAGCGTCGCTGGGTATCAAATTTTTGAACAATCGTTTTGTCGCGACGTCGATCGCGGTCGCAGCGATTTGCTTTTTCGCGTTTTATAAAATCGAGGGCAAGTCCGCCGGCTTAACATTATGGACCCTGTTCGGCACGACCAATCAGCTACTTGCGGGATTAACTTTACTGGTGGCTTCGCTCTATCTCTGGCAGCGGGGGCGAAATCCATATTTCACAGCTATCCCGATGCTCTTTATGCTCGTCAGCACGTTTACCGCACTGATCCAAAACCTGGTTGATTTCTGGCAGAAGCAGCAGATTTTATTGTTTGTGGTAGGATGCATGTTGCTGCTGGTCGGTGTGGGTATCATCATTGAGGCGGTTCGGGCGTGCATGGAACGAAAACGATATCAGACGGATGAAATCGTATTTGCATCCGAATGAGTGGTAAAGATGGGAGTATCATCATGAAGGCTACTGAACAATCCATGTTAGATCGGGAGTTTCTCAACATTCGTTGCCGATTGCTCGACATTGCGTCTTCCCTGGACCGTATTTCCCGAAGCGATTCATCCGAGTTAGCCTCCGACGACCCAGCGGTTTGTAAAATCAAGGAAGCGTTACAAGTTCTTCATGGAGATTCACTCGATCGCGCAAAAAAAATACAGATGATTTTTTCCGATGCATACGAAACGAACTGGAATCAATAACGAAGAGTCAATATATCGCACCCCGCAACCGCTTATAAAAAAACCCACACGCGTTTCCACATGAGGGTTTTCTACTTATGTTCAATTCATAAACAGACACAAACATTCAATACATGACGACTTTCAATTCATCATGGACAGCCCGTCTGAGAAGGCTTGGGCGTATTCAGCCACGGATCGAAACTCCCGGCCCCGTTAAACAAGTCAATCAATCTAAGTATATCGGGTGGCGTCGTCGATCCACTGCGATCAATATCACTGCTGTACGATCCCCAGATTGCGGTAGAATCACCATTCAGGATGTCGATGACCTCCAACACATCCGCAGCAGAGGAAACCCCATCGCCGTTTGAATTACCAGGATGCGAGATGAAAACGCCCGGTACCCCGTCA
Source organism: uncultured bacterium (assembly GCA_965364865.1). Taxonomy (GTDB): domain Bacteria; phylum Planctomycetota; class Phycisphaerae; order UBA1845; family UBA1845; genus CBDTZI01. The sequence goes on from CBDTZI010000021.1 coordinate 11,852, forward strand.
CCGGCATAATCAATCGTCGTCGCCGCGTTTGTTGTAATCGGTCGAGCCAGATGGATCGTGTAATCACCACCACCATTATCCGTGATATTGATGATCGAGTTCGGCGAACCATCATCTGCGGTTTCACAAATTGTCCAGCAATCCAAACTACCCGCGCCCACCGGTGCGTTCACCTGAATCGTGTCAATGCCCAACGTTAACGCAGCGTTGTTGGGATCGTGTGGTATTCCGGCATCCACCGTACCCTGAAGCGGATCAAGCCAATCCACACTACCCGCGGGACATCCGCCACAAACATCGGTACAAACCGTAGCAGCGCCGCAACCGCTATCATTAAAACCGTTCGCGGCACAGTCGGTGTCCCACTCCGTATCACAGCAAAAGGAATCACATGCACAAACTCGCCGACAACAGGATTCGTCGCTACAACCCGGCGTTCCCGTGCTGACATTAACATCACAGCAATCTCCAGCGGATACGCCCAATGAACATTCTGCGCGAGCTGGAGCCCCACATTGCATTTCGATATTGCCAGCCTCTCCTTCCTGCCCCGGGAATGTTCCCACACGAAGCAGATAGGATTGTCCAGCGATGGCGTTGAACGACACCTGTGATTGCAACAAGCAGGTATCGTCGTCACATTGATTTAAGGATAAGTCGTCAGGCGGTGTGGCGCAATCTCCGTACACCGCGATTTTCGTATCCGCCAGTGAAACCACTGGATCTTCGCAGGTCTTGAAAAACACTGTATCATTGCAGGGTGCTTCCCAACAGAACCACAGATCATTCGTAATCGTGTCTATATCGCCAAGCTGAGTGCAATCTACGTTCGATGGACCATCCAGCGTAGCCAGGGAGTTATCGTAAGCGAAGGTGCCTTCACCGGCGATCGGTGTAGCGTCCAGCCAATCGTCGTTATCTGGAGGAATGTCGCAGGTGCTCGTTGCTGTTTCTGCACACCCTTGATCCCATTCCGTTGTGCAACAGAACGAATCCGCGTTGCAAACACGCTCGCAACAGGACACATCGTTACATCCGGTATCCTGACTACCCGGCCGACGAGCCTCGAAACAGCTTGAGAGACTGCCCACACAAGAGGGAAATGTGGGGCATGAATCCAAACAAGTCTTGGTCGAGTCATGTACACCTCCCAAAACGGCACACGCGTCAGGTAGGCTCACTGAACAGATCAAAGCATCCGGAACAAACGGATTGGGCGAACAACACTGCCCTGTACCGCACGGTGGATCAAACAAGTTTTGAGCACAGGTCGTGTTGGGTAAGAAACGTCCATCACATTCAAAAGATCGAACGCCGTCCGTACAGCCCGCGGTTTCACCATTGCAACAGGCACCGATCGGTCGGTTACCGTCACAATAAATTTTAATTCTTAAACTCCCCGAAGGGCATACACCCGGGTCGGGAGGAATATTATCTGTTGGGTCTGGATCACACTCGAAATTCGGGTCGTAGCCACCCAGAAAAATACCCGGCTGCCATACATTGGCACCAAACGAAGGGGAATTAAACAAGGAAAAGGCATCCAACGAATCGTTGTACTTGCCCGGTCCGCCAACCAGAGGCCCGGCGTTGGGTTGCAACCTGGGGGTGTTGGTGGTCATGGACACCCAGATTTTATCGTCCAGAATGATGCCCGGTTCGACACTCACCAATAATCGATGCACCCCACCGTCCGCAGGAACATTCAAAAATGTTGCTTCTGAACCCGGAATCATAACATCGGGTAAATCGAAAATTTCATTGTCCGGATTATTCGGATCAATTTTGTTCGTCCAGATTCCCAGTTCCACATTAAATTCTGTAGGCCCTGCACCGCCTCCCGCAACGAGCATTTCATAAGCGACCAACTCGCAAGGGGTATCCCGCAGGAATCGAATGTCGTCCGCGATGATTTCATCTAATCCCACTCCGGTGAATGTGAATGTTTGTAAGGTATTTGCATAGACTTGATGCGTAGGCGTGCAGGCGTTACCGCTGCATAGCGCACCAGGCCGGAATATACCGTCCGAACATTGCGCCTCGGTTACATCCAGACAGTCACCAAACGTTTCACCGCTACAACACGCACCAGCTAAACAGGGGCTTGGATCACAACCGGTAAACGCACCCTTCCAGTTCCCCAGCGGACATAAGGCTTCGGTCAACGATGAACAGGTATCACCGTCACAACAAGCGCCTTCGGGTTCGACATCCAGGTTGCAATTGACGGTGGCGAAAAAGCCGGCGTACGCATCCGTTGGATCGCTCCCAAAGAAAAATTGAAAACAACCATTTAAGTCCGGTGGTGCAGGATTGTTATCGATATTATCTTCGGACCAGAAATCATTGGTGTTACCGATCTCCGCCTCCTCCGTAACCACCCAGCCGGAGTCTGGGGTAGAAAATATAGCAGCTAGATAGATCGTATCTGGACTCGCCGCGGGTACGGGTAATGTAACGTCAACGATAAATACATTGCAATCACTCGGTATGGCTAGCGAGGATGATTCAGAACCCGGAATGATGGACGATCCGGGGAGACAGGGATCGCCGTCCCACAACGCAAGAGCGACATCAAAAGGAGTCAAGGGTTCACCCAGAGGATCGTTACAATCATTACTGTCAAATCCGGCAACGCCAACACTATAATGAACAATAGCACAGCCACCGCCAGCTAAACCAATATCGTCAGCAATTCTTTCACCCGCGCCCGGTGTATATAGACCAGCAATACCAGCCGTACCGTCATTCAGATAAACCGTCGTACCAGGCGTACCCGCAACGGATGATGATGGCAGCGGAATAATCGATACATTCGTACCCAGACTGCGTAGACCCTTGGCCGTTTTTTTCACGGTGGTGGAAGCAGCCGTTGTATCATCCAAGACACGCGCGGTCGACGCCACACTTGAATTCGCGTTTTGGCGAATCGTAGAGACCTCGGCTGAACCCTTCACGGTTTTCATCTTGGCGTGATTCGCACGCACCGCACTCACCGCACTCACCGCCGCGACCTCGCTACGATGACGCAGAATGGACCGTTGGATTTTTTCCACCTGATCGCCCGCAGCCATCACTTCAACGAAGGCCGACCCCCAACAAACCAACGCGACAGCTAAAACCCAAAACGTTTTTGCATGCATCATGCTAACCTTTCCAGTTCACTTCAAATTTGCACTACACAACTCTTATTCAAGAAAAAAGAACGGTCGAAAAAAATCCTCGATCGCTTCACCAGACGGATTTTCCACCCGATGGATCTACTGCGCGACCTGAAAATAGAGAGAGAGTTATTGAGTACCTTATAAAACGAAAAATGGTTCCCCCATGCAGGCCTCACCCGGTCCAAGAACCCGCCCGCAGAATACAACATGGACATTATCATGTCCAACTCCCAAACAACACAAACATCAAACACCGCTTACCCAAACAAACGCGATCCATTCCCATCGCGAAAAAGAAAGCTGGTATAGTGATGATATGTCAAACGTGTGAATAAAGTAAAGCCTTGATACTGTTTTCCAAGCGTAATTGCGGATTGGTCCTAAAACAAGCTGGATGCTGGCTGTGATGCAGCGAATTACACGACCTATAGGTACTTTTGATACACGGATCGATGGATTTCAATTCGAACTGTCGGGCAGACCATTACCATCTCCTGACTGCTCCCTCATGAATAAATTCACAATTATCGGCCTTTTACGAAAAATCGGGCTGGAGATTACCCCGACAATTCGTTACAATGATTGACCAGTGATGGCAGACTTCTGCTGGGGGAATATGTAGAATTCAAACAGGTGCAACCTATGCATGGGATCACCTGTTGCAAAGTGGGGATCTTTTATTGTGACACTTAGAGCCGGCACGATTCGTATCGACCCTGCTGATCGCGGCTACCCAATTCACGCCCCCGAAAGTCTGATCTCTTTTTCTGTAATCCGTAATTCTGGATTCTGTTATTCATTGGTAAATCGGATCGAATGATAATGTTGAAACGTTCACAACACCGCACACAACAAATTTATTTTTCAGCCATAACCCTGATCGGCTTGATGACATCGGTGCAATCCGCATTGGCGGACACACCGATCACGTCCAAGCTGGTCGCATCCGGATTGTCCAATCCTGTCTATGTCACACACGTACCCGGCGATTTTGATCGCGTCTTTATCGTATTAAAATCCGGCGTCATCCGTATTCTGGATATTTCGTCCGAACCGGATGTGTTGTTACCCGATCCCTTTTTGACCATTACATCAAAACTAGTTCAAGTCAGCGAGCAGGGTT
>CBDTZI010000022.1:0-15791 GCA_965364865.1 uncultured bacterium
AATGGAAGGGATTTTCACGCCGTCGAAACTTTTGTATCGAACCACATGGCCTTTCACGAGATTTTTTTCGCTGATCGCCGGGTTTAACGAGTTGGTTAACTGTGTGTGCGTACCGGCATTCAAATTCACCACATGCAAATTAGACGGCGACGTATCGCTGTTGATGTAAAAGGCCATCAACGTTTCACTCCGTGAAAAACGAATGCCGCGTAGATCACCCTCGGGAAGTTTCGGCAGGTTGACTTCTTTGCCGGTGGTGGTATCGATCACAGTGACCTGTGTTCTGGCGTCGGCGTTGATTCCGGTCACGCGATATCGACCGCTTTGTGAGAAGGACACATAGGACACATCCCAATCCGCTTTGATTTCCGGCTTATGGTCACCGGAGTCGAGGTAATACGACCAGGCCTGTGCAAATTCACCGTGCCCATTCGTCGTGTAATAAAGTCGGCGACTGTCCGGTGAAAAGGTCAAGATGCCGTGCGTGATGTTGCCTTCGTGCTCGGAGATCAGCTTCGGTTCCTTGTCGGGCGTTTGAGTGTCCCAGATATAAAGATTGTTATCCGCGTTGTTGCGTGTTTTGGTCAGAGCAACCCATCGACCATCTCGGCTGACATCGGATACACTCCAGCTTTGGGTATTGGTAAAAATTCGCTTGCGCTCGTATCCATCTGTTGCGTATTCATAAAGATCAAACCCTTTGGGGTCGCGTTCGTTGGTGAGTACTCGGAAGTTTTTTTTGTCCTTGCTCCATCCGGCAAACGATGCCTTTAGTTTTTCACCCGGAGTTAAATCTTTGATTTGCCCATCGGTGCCCTGCACATAAAGATGGTTTAACTCGTTCCCGCCCTGATCTGCGGTGTAAAGGAATCGATCGTCGTGAGGAAACCAGCTGACCGCGAAAGTCGATTCCGTTCTGGAACGGGTTAACTGTTTGGGTGTTCCTCCAGCGATCGGCTGGCTGTACACATTAAAAATGCCGGTCGAATCGTTACTGATTAAGATGCGGGTTTCGTCGTGCGAGATGGACGAGCCGAACACCGATACGGTGTCAAAAAAAGTTTTCGCGTCATATCGTGGCACCGATTTGTCAACAGAAATAGAGATGCCCGTCGAGGATTCGATGAAGCTGCATCCGCTGGCGAGTGCCGTGGCCATCGTGAGTGCGATGACGCAAAGTTGTCTGGTTTGATGTATCATGGTTTAAGGCTCCTGAATAAGGGTATATTATTGTGGATTACGCATTAATACTGCCACCAATCTAAATAGAACGAAAAGCATCTACAAGATGATTCGTACAGAATTATTGCATATTCTTGTATTTTTAATTGGAACTCGATATCTGAATGAGGCTGTCGGGGGAGGTTGGATGGGGATCAACGGGTGAATCGTCAAAATCGACCGACCAGGATTCCCCTTCAAGGTTCCAACGGTTGTGGTTTCGGATGACCTTTCGGTATAGCGTGTCGCGCTCGACGGGTTGGCAACCCGCTTCGCGAATCAGCCGTTGAAGTTTGTCTACCGTGAGTTCCTGGTGGGTCGTGCCAGACCCTTCCCGTTTGGTGATGTCGTAATAGACGACCGTGCCGTCGATATCGTCAACTCCCCAGTTGAGCGACACCTGTGCGATTTTCGGGCCTTGCATGATCCAGAACGCTTTGATATGCGGGATGTTCGTACACATCAGTCGTGAAATTGCGAGCGTTTTCAGATTGTCCAGGCCGCCAGGACCGGGCAGGTGAGCCAGTTCGCTGTCGTCGGGAATAAACGACAATGGGATGACGCAGTTAAAATGAGCCTTACGCGAGCGTAAACTCTCTTCCTGATGTTCACGCAACTTGATTAAATGTTTGATGCGTTCCACCGGGGTCTCGACGTGGCCATAGAGCATGGTGGCGTTGGTGAAGATACCCAGTTCGTGTGCGGTGCGATGCACCTCAAACCATTCTGTTTCGCCCACTTTGTTTTTGAACGTTTCGTTGTGAACACGATCGTCGAAAATTTCCGCACCGCCGCCCGGCATGGAACCCAGCCCGGCCTCTTTAAGTTGCACGAGTACGTCTTGAATCGAAAGTCGCGACTTGGCGATGCGCGAAAAGTGGATGATTTCGATCGCAGTAAATGCTTTGATGTGCATGTGCGGACACGCGTCGCGGATCGCGCTGCACATATCGGTGTAATAAGAAAAAGGCAATTTCGGATGAAGCCCGCCGACGATGTGGACTTCGGTTGCGCCGCGTTGATAGGCGATACGAGCCTGCTGCAGAATTTCATCGCTCGAAAGTTCATACCCGCCGTCATCGTGTACCACATTGGATTCGCGGTTTTGATTTTCTTTGGATAGCGGCCTGTAAAACGAACAGAATTTGCATCGGAGCACACAATAGTTGGTGTAGTTAATGTGGCGGTTGATGTTGTAGTAGGTGTTGCGTCCGTGGAGTCGCTCGCGAACGAGGTTAGCCAGCTCACCCAGGGTGTGGATGTCGGACGATTCGTAGAGGCGAAATCCGTCCTCAATGGATAGCGGTTCGTCGCTTTCTATTTTTTTACGAATATCGTCTAGTGAAGTTGAAGTCGTCATGATCATTACATCATTGTATGTTATGCGGGCAATTTTTCCAGTTCTTGTTGGATCAGTTCCATCAGCGGAGCCATTGTTTCATAGGAAAAATCAAATTTCGCGCCAGCTTGTTCAAACAATGTGGGCAGGGGGTGACTGCCGCCCAGCGCCAGGGCTTGACGATATTTTGCGGTGGCACTTTTGCGATCCGCCATCGCATTGGCCCAGACCTGGAGCGCGCCGAGCTTGGCGATGCCATATTCGATGTAATAGAAGGGCACTTCATAGAGATGCAATTGTCTTTGCCATGCGTAGGCGAGCGTCTCTTCGTATCCGCTGTAATCGACCGTGCCTCCAAATCGATCACGCAGCGCGAGCCACGCGGCGCGACGTTGTTCGTGTGTGTGGTCGGGTTTGGTATATAAAAAATGTTGAAACGCATCGACCGTCGCAACCCAGGGGAACAATCCCACGATACCTTCCAATTGGGCACGTTGGGCACGAGCGAGTTCTTCCTCGTCATAAAACTCGTCCAGATATTCCATCGTCAACATTTCCATGCCAAACGAAGCCACCTCCGCAAATTCGATCGGACTGCTGCGGTAAGGTAATATCGGGTCATGTCTTGCGGCGTAGCAATGAAAAGCGTGACCACCTTCATGCAGCAACGTGCGAACGTCCCGCTGCACGCCGACGGCGTTCATAAAAATAAAGGGATGACGATGTTCTTCATACGTCGCCTGGTATCCACCCGGTGCTTTTGCCTTTCGACTGGCCAGATCGAGATAACCCTGCTTTTGCATTTCGTCGAACTGCTCGCCGAGTTGTAGATCCACGCGATGAAAAATGTTGGATGTCTTTTCGCATAGCTCATCAACATTGGTAAAAGGTCTCAGCGGATCACGGCCTTTGACATCGACAGCTGCGTCCCACGGGCGTAATGGATCGATGCCGAGTTGCTTGTTTCTTTCCACCTGCATCGCCCGAAGTACGGGAACCGCTGTTTTTTCGATGGCTTCATGGAAGGAAAGGCAATCTTCAGGCGTGTAATCAAAACGCTGCTTCGACTTAAACGCGTATTCTCGATAATCTTTGCAGTCTGCGTTTTGTGCGATCTGGTGACGAAGCTTGATCATCTGATCGAAAATGTCTTCCAGTGGATTGGCGTCCTGTAAACGACGTTCTGATTCAACCTCCCACGCGCTCTGTCGCATATCACGGTCGGTGCTTTCCGCGTATAAAGCGAGCTGTTGCAGCGTTTGCTGTTTCCCGTCGAATTCCACCATCTGCGCTCCGCTGATCTCCTGATATTGTTGCGAAAGGCGAGCTTCTTCGGTTTCCAGTGGAACATTATTTTCGCGAAACAATTCTACGGTCGCGCGAATGCTGCGATCCAGCACATGGTATCGGTCTTCGGCAAGGTTGTTGGTGTAGGGGCAATCCGTGTATTTGATGTTGAGTTCGTGGCAGCGAGGTTTGCAATGAGGATCGATGTTTTCGATGAAATCCAGGAAGGCTGCTTTGCGGTCCGGGTCATCCGTCTTGCAGGTCATCTTGACGTGTCGATCGGTTCCCACTTCTTCGATACAAGCCATCAGCTCGCTATAATCAATGAGCCAGCGTTCCAGCGATTCGACGGATTCGATAGGATAATCCCGAAGCCGATCAAAATAAACCTCGATCTTTTCCCACTGATTAAGCACCTCACCCTCTGTTACAAATTGTCTTGAATAACTGCTTTGACTCATCGAGTGTACTTCTCCTTGATTTTTTCTGATCACCAACCCATCACCGACATCCGCTGAATTGTGATGGACGATTGATTTCAATGCAACAACCCCGAGCGAATTATATCCGCATCGATATTATCTTTTTTTTTGTTTTGAATTGACGGGGGTACAGCTAGGCGTAACTGTGCAGGCCGGTGATGACAAAATTCACAACGATCCAGTTGAACATCATCACTTCAAAACCTACAACCGCAATGACCGCAGTCCAAAACCCCTTGTCGCGCACTTTGAGGCGGACGTGCAACAATATCAGGAAAATAATAAACGTGTTCATCGCGAACACTTCCTTGGGATCCCAACCCCAGGGTCTACCCCACGAATGATCCGCCCAGATCGCACCCATCACCAGTCCGACCCAGAGCATGATGAATGATAGCTCGACCAACACCATGGTTGCACCGTCGAAAACCTGAGTGGCTGAGGGTTTATCCTCGTTCAAAAAAGCGGATCCGCCGGAAGAACTCATCATGATCGCGGACGCGCCGCCGGACGCGGATTTTTCTACCGTGATTCCCGCATCCCGCCTCGCTTTGGCGTTGAACACTTCCAGCGTGACGATCATCAGCGATCCCCAGAATGCGCCAAACGTCGCAAGCAGGATGTTAGGTGATAAAGCGTATTGGGTGTTGGCAATGGTGTGCATGAGTAACGTATAAGCGGTGTAGTTCAACACACCCAACGCAACCGGTAACATCACCAGGCGAAACCGCGACATGTGTTTTTCATCCCACAACACACACCAGCGATGACGCAGCAGCAGCAAAGCCGGGATGCACGCCAGCCCGATGATCGCGTAGCTACAGATGATGACGTTGGTGTGTATATATAGCCAGACGTCGTTCAACGCTGCCATTTTGTTACTGATGGCTGAGTTGAGCTGGGTGGGAAGAAAATACGCCGCCATCAACGCCGCCATCGACACCACCGCGGAGCCCAGCGCAAACAAATTACGAAATGGGGTACGTCGCGAGGCTCGTTCCATGATCATGGCAGCCACTCCGCCAAACCAGGCTGAAGTTGTTACCGCTTCAAACATATTTGAATTCGGCCAGCGACCGGAAATATACCATCGAATAATGATCGAAGCGGTATGAAAACCAAACGCAACCACAAACGCAAACATGCCGATTTTTCTAGCGGTATCCCACTTGTAAATCACCGACATCAGCAGCGGGATCACGGCGACAAGATAGATTAACCACACCCACGTCATGCTGCGGGTGCGAAAATACCAGCTCTCCCAGTCCAGTCGACTGAGCGAAGGATAGATGGAGGGGGCTATCGTTGGAAACAGATTTGCCAGTGTTACGATTTGCGCGTTAACCGTAGCCGCGTCTTCCTGTTGCCACGCGGTTTGCAAACCGGACCACGCCTGATTCATTTCCTGCTGCAAGGCGGAGTTCAGCCCGGGAATCGACGGCGCAGTTATTCCGGCATGCGCACTGTCCATGGGTGTACCCGACACGTTTGATAACCGATTCGGTGAAAGCCACGGGCTGTTGATGTTTTCGTTGGGGGGTGGAATCAATCGAAGATTGTCTATAAGAAATAGCGGTGAGGACACGGTGAGCGCTGATTGAATCGCGTCGACCGCTTTGGCGGTACGGATTAAATCCTGGCCCATCCTCTGCAACAAACCCGCAACCTCGGGGTGATTGATGAGCGATTGTGATATCAGACGACTCTTTTTTAAATGCTCGGCACGGGCTTCATTTACCGCGGGATGGTTATGCAGAGCCTCGACGATCTGATTCATCACCAGCTTATTTTTAACGTAGATCATGTCGACATTAAGGTACTGCTGTGGACGAAACATCATATCCAGATAGGTGAAGTCGTTGGGCTGCTGATTAATTTTTCGTGGTCCGCTGATATAGCCCATGTAGGTCTTGGCGTGCGATTCAAAGGATCGAAGCCGACCGTCCGCGTGAACCGCGGTTCGGTTAAGGGGTTGAAGATTGACTTGTTGGGCGAAGACAGAGGCGGTGGCCGTCGAAGGAGCGGGGGCGTTGACGCGCCGATAGCCTACGAATCCGATGATCGACAAGATCACCATGATGTCGATCAAGCGTAAGTGAAATCGATTTTCCATTGTCAAACCTCTACACCTGAGCCGCATGCTTTAGCTTGCGCGGCCATAAAATTTGTTGAAACATGAATCGAATCAACAACTATTTATACCTGCAGCGCCTCTTCGCTTCGCGATTCTACCGCAACCTGTTGTTGCTCATTTCGTGGCTGCCCGATTTTTGCACGGGACCGTGCCGCACGTCGTCGTTTCAATACGGGTTTCACATAAAAGGCGAAGATCATACCTATAGCCATCAGGCAACAACCAAACAGTTGTATATACACTCCGTTACGATTTCCAATCCCCAGGCCGGTATAGTTCATACCCGCGGATGGATTGTTGCTCGGCGGTTTATCCCAACTGGACTGGAAATACCAGTAACCGCCAAAATCCGTTGGCTGATTTACAGAGATCAAACGCGATTCGTCGGTCCACGCGTTGTTCTGATAAAAACGCAGTCCGCTTTCATAGTTTCTGATGGTTGAAACCGCGCCGCTGTAACCACCAACGTGGGTGTCGAGTTCGAAGGAGTCCAGCGCGATCGCGTTGGGTAGCGCTCGACGTTCTCTGGAAAACAGCACTTCCACTATCTCGCCGTCGGGTAATCTAAATCGTTCCGGGTAATAGGCGAAGCGTCCGCCGTACGCGTAATCTTCGTTCGCCAGGGCGTATTGATTAAAAGATAGCCAGCGTGATTCGATTCCGGTACCGGTGTTTAGTTCCAGCTTGATCATGGAATAGTTTTCTTTTACGTTTCGCTGCCGCGCACTATGTGGAATGATCTGCGGCTTCATTTCGGAAGTGGCGTTGACGATAAACGAATTCACCCGCACGCCAATTCCCTGAACGATTTCCTGCACCTGATTGAGTTGAACGGGCTTGTCAATGACACGTTTGTCATTTTGATTGAAAATCAACTGCAAACCACCCGGGTGGGCCGCCAGTATGATCGGCGCACCAGCTGGGTGATACGACATGACGATTTTAGGATCCGTCGTTTGTGCCTGACGAGGGTCTGCTCCGTGCGGGTCGCCGCCATCGCCCTGCATATCGCGTGACATGCCCGGCTGATCCGCGACCATGCGTGTAAACTCGCCGTCGGGTGTTTTAATATCCACCATCGCGACGGAAACCAGGCCACGGGATTGATCCAACGAGAGATTGTCGTGAATGTTGCGAATGCGATAGGCGTAAGGGGTACCTTCAATGGGTGTATGCGGAGCGTCTGCCCCGGCGAGCACCGCCTGCGTAATGGGAACTTCAAGATCGATATCGGTATCGGGTATGGTAATGTGCAACATCGGAGATGAATGGGTGGGCAAGTCCTTCAGTTGTTGCGAATTTTCCAGCCAGACAAATTGTGCGATCCCGTCGCGGGTTTGACTGCGTGTGCGATCAAATGCGATGAGTTCGTGTGTTTGGGCGGGTGCATTATTTGATAACAAACTCAGCGATAGAATCGGAAACAGTCGATCGCCACCCTCTTTCCATTGTCGGCTCATGTGGGCGTATCGAAGATAACCCGTCACCCGCACGGTCGCCTTGGACAACGCATCGCCACCCGGCGGGGAAGGAATCAATAGATCCAATGCACGCAAGGGTACATTGTCATGGGCGTCGATGACGACCTGATCGCGCGAGCTGATGTGATCATTGTAGCGGGGTAATCCGTGAATCGGACGTTCGATCCACTCGATATCCCCGACACGACGAACAAACATCGCCCAGGTATCCATCACATGGAAATGGGTTTGAGGCTCATACTCGAAACGGATCGACAGGTTTTCGTCCACGAGTTTTCGACCGATGTTTTTAATCGCGCGACCTTTACCCGGGATGATGTCTTCGGTGTATTGTGGATACCCCGCCAGCAACTGGCGGATAAACGGTTCACCCGACGGCGGGGTGACTGACACATTAACGGCGTACGCGGTCTCCCCTTCGTGTTCATCGGAAAGTATGGGCCAGGCATGGTTGGTGCTTTGAATTTGAAAATGCCATACCTCATTGTCCACGCGGGCATCGGTGTGGTTGCCCGGCAGCGCCAAAAGGCGAACCGGATAATCGATGTTCGGCAATTCAATTTTCAGGTGTCGGCGAAAGACCGCGGCATCCCCCTCGACCTTGGTCGTGAAATAATAAAAACTTCCCAGCGTCATGGTGATCATGCCGGTGTGAATCATCCAGACGCCTGCGTTGAGCGTTCGCAACGGAATTCTGCGAATTGTTACCGTCACCATGGTGAGGCAAAACAGAGTGACCAGCATAATGAAAGGCCACCAGTGAAACCACTGGAATTCCGTCATTTCAATCAACGGAAGTTGTCGGATTTGTGGTGCGGCGCTACCGATAGAACAGTAGACAAAAAGCAGAAGCGCAAGGGAAATGCCGGTCCACACGCTGGAAAACAAACCGAGCAACAATGAAACCGGTCCGGATCGATTGGTTTTTGAATTCTGGGTGGGTGTCGTGGATTGAATGGTACTCATTGCTCGTTACGTTAATGCCCAAAAACTAAAAGCCATTAATCATCCTTGTTGTTCATAGGCCTAAAAGAGAACTCTACCTGCGAGCGTTGTAACCCGCAGGTAGAGTATCGTAAAGTAAAAGGATAGGGCGTGCGAACTTTTGGTTGAACAGCCCGAATTTATTTTCCGCCCACGGGGGTCGTGGTCAGTTTGCTTTGTACGATCGATCCACGCGGAACGAGATAAATGTCAACGCGGCGGTTTTGGCTTTTGCCCGTTTCTGCGACATTTTCCGCTACCGGACGATACTCTCCATATCCCATCACACCGATACGATCTGCTTCGTAGTTGAAATTCCGAAGAATGTTTGAAACGGAAATGGCACGGTGGGTGGATAGATGCCAGTTCGTGGGATGTTTACGTTTGGTTTCCTGACGAACGATGGGGGTGTTGTCCGTGTGACCCACCACCAGAACCTCGAAATCCTTCGCCGCGGATGATTTAATAACCTCAGAAAAACTGCGTAACACTTCCTTCGAGGTGTCCTTGACCACATCGCTTCCCAGGGCAAAGAGCAGATCCGACTTCCATTTGATCGTGCCATACGATGCGTCGTATTCCACCATCGTGGGATGTTGCGAGGCGAAGACTTTCAGGGCGCTGTCCAGTTGTTCTGGCAGACGCGGGCCGGAAATCGTGATATTGCCCAGACCCTGATTTTGGGCGGCAGATTCCAGCTGTCCCATCGCCATCTTACGCATTTCGTCCAGGACTTCATTTTCACTTTTTAGATTGGTTACAAGCTCGTTTTTTGTAGAGACTTCACTTTCCAATGTGGTGACTCGTGTTCGCAGGGCGTCGTTGGCCATTCGTGCGTCCATCAAATCGTTGGCCAGTGCTTCTTTCTGGGCGGCCATGTTTCGATTCTGTGCCTGAAGACGAAGCTTGTCGTCCATCGTTGCACAACCGCTGATGTTCAATACGATCCATCCACCTACGAACATGCTCAAAGTCCACTTTCCCGCACGCATGACTTACCTCCTCATAAGTTAGGTGTTGATTTCAAAAGCTCAGGTACACACCAGCCCGAACTCGCGCCACAAGGCTAATAAATAACAATTAATAAGAAACGATGGGTTTAACCAAAAATCATAACCCCTTCAATCCATCTCGCGTGATGAAACAACGAGGTGATCAAGGATGATATAAAAACCGGTTAAACAAAAATACATTTTTTACAACAGGCTCGACCACGCCGAGGTTAAGCCTATAAAATTATTGTTCGTTCAAACAGGCCGTTATGAGCTGCGCTTGGCCATAAAAAACGTAATCGCGGTTGCGAACACGCCGACTAACACCGCACCGCCAGCACACATCGCCATGTTTTCGTGAATCCAAATCAACAGTGAAGGAGTCACACCACGCACCGCTGCAAAAGCCGCCAGACCGGCAAACCACATCACCACGATCGCGACAACCAGCAACGCCGTTAATCCCGTAGATACAGCGTCCGGGGCGTAGGCCACGGTTTCTACCATCACCATTCGTTGCGCAGGCTCTGCGTTCTCTTCCATGGAAAAATCTTCATCGTCCGTTTCTACAGGAGCGTCCGTATCCGCGATTGCTTCATCAAAACCGGCACGGGTATCATCCGCCGGAGATGTTTCTTCGTCCTCTTCCTGTTCATCGGTATAAATTTCTTCGAGTAGTTCCGCGCCTAACGAAGTGTCATCGCTTTCGCGGGTCAAATCTAAAATGCCTGAACCGCTTCCGGTTCCATCCAGGCCAAGGCCCGCCATGTCCGTAACCGCGGTTCGTGCCAGGGGGTCTACCTCGTCATCGTCGTCGTCTTCAAAAACGTTGATCCCGACAGAGGGGATCGCCGAAGAGCCGCCCAGGGTGCCCGCGGAACTTGAGGATACGCCGGTGTGGGTGCCCGCAGTGGTATCGTCAGAATCAAGCTCGTCCAGACTGAGAATGTCGCTACCGGAAGGTGAGAATTCGATACTCGAATCCTCGACTGGTTCGAGAACAATTTCGCCGGATTCCATTGAGCTGTCCATCGTACTATCGCCAGCGCCACCGTCATCCGGTGCCAGCGCATCGACGTCGGTTACTTTGTAGTTTACAGTACCGGCGTCACGAAATTCACGCAGCTGACCCTCCTGAACCAGTTTCTTCAGACTCTCTTCGTCCGTGCCCAGTTTTTGTGCTGCTTCCTCTGCGGAATAAAAATTTTTCGCCATCTAAGGTTTGCCTCTTCGTACACGCCACTTCCCTTTTGCAGTCACTTGCAGCCGGTTTACGGCATTTTATTTTCACTCGATTGTAGTCTGTATTGTCTCTGCGACTCCACCATCTGCTCCACGACATCGGGCGGTAAATCGCAGATATTGTGATTCTCCAAGTACCGATCATAACGCCACGTTCTCGCCGCCGCCAGCCGCATACAGCCTTTCTGCGGTAAATATTCGTAAGCCCAAATCGTCATCGCGTCCGAGTCAACCATGTACACCCCGTATGTGTTTTTTGAGAGTTGGCCAGAAAACGCAAAAACGCCACGCGCTCCAGCTGACCCACCCATCTGTCCGTAGGCCAGATTCTCAAACGAAGGACCCGCCGGTCTGACCACAAGCATCAACGCGATCATGACCAACGCGGTTGCGATCACCCAGTAGACCGGGTGTGGCGTATGGCGTGGTGGCATTACGGGTTGCATGGAATCATGTTGTGAAGAGCTTGTTTCGATGGATGTACTCCGGTTTTGAAAATCAAGGTTGCGTGGCGGTTGATCTCGGTGCGATTTCGTTGGAAAACCCACTTATCACGGGATTATAGCAGGGGATCGCTCATCTTCAAGCGAATTTGCCGGTAAATTGGACTTTTGTATGAAACAATTCGAGTTGTGAACAAAAGGTCGAGATGAAAAATCACACATGGGAAGGGGCGGAAAACATCCGTCGATGCGATCTGCCACGCTGATCAGGGAGCCTGGTTTGCCGGATAGAACGAACTCTTTGATTTTCGATCCCAGTAGGCTCTTCTTTCGACGTGTTGAAGTTCGCCCCGGGTTGGACCATTTCTGAACCTCAGCAAGCGATAAGGCGGTTTTGATTCAACCAAAAATCCCGTGGGTGGTCCATCCCAGCTCACATCTACCCTGCGAGCCATAAATTTACCCGCAGCGATTGTGACGGAATGTTCCGGGCCGGGCTTGAGGACTGCTTTTTTCAGCTGCGGCTTGATTTCCTTGCTGCTACGCATTGGGAGAAAAACATTGAGCATGGTGGGCACGCCGGTCGCAGCGATGTTCCTGGCAATGACCGATAAACTTTCGTAGGGGACGACTTTTTCAAATATGTTCCAGCTCTTAACCCCTTCCATGTTCTGATATGAAAAACTCTGGATACTCACTCCCAACTTCGACCATTGAAGATGTTTGTATGTCGTACCGCACCATTCCTGCGAGGAAGTCACCATTTTGAAGGGTTGAAGGTCGGCTCGACGTACATAAACCGTCGTCTGGTAGCGGTAGTTGTAATTCTCCGTAGGAATTTCCTCTACGATATTCAGTTTCAGTACGGGGATGCTGTCACAGGCGATCAAGTCGGTTTTTACATTACGATGCGGTTCCATCCACTGTCGATTTAATAAATGGACGCGCGTGTAGGAGCGAGGTTCGTTATAGATGATCGTTGTCGTTCGATAGTATGACATCTCGCACAAACCATCATCCCAAACCGGTAACGTACTCAGTGGGTATCCATCCGGGTCGTCCACATGATCGCCGTCGATCGCGATCGACGGGTTTTGGGCTTGGGACTGAGCGTATCCTGTGCTCGCACACAAACCGAGTGCCCATCCGGCTAGGATCATCATCGCGAGTGTACGGTGTGGGGGTTTAATTTTGTTCATCATTAGAGTTCTGACTCGGATCGTCCGCGTTCGCGTGGTGGGCCAAACAGATCCGCGACGTTGGGTTGTTCGAGGACAAATTTTGCGTTCAGGGCTTTGTCCTGACTGAGATGGTAAATTGCACGAACGATCTCACCATAATCCAGACCCAAGCCGATGACGTTGTCGTTCAGGTCCACATCTGCATCCATACCCATCAGTTCGATCCATTTTTTCGCGGACATCGCAACCGGAATCGGTGGAGATGACCTGCCCGTAGCAACATTCACACGCAACAGCGTCATCTCTTCGCTACCCGCAGCTGCGGACATCGTGATGCATCCGTCGGGTGCCCGATACAGCAACGGCGTGGTGGAAAGGATGTTGTTTCCGAAGAGCGCGATCCGTCGTGACTCTCGACGTTTGACGTAAATAAAGCTGGGTCGGGAAGTCGGGACCAGGTCGAGATAAAAATTATCACCGCCGATTGTTTTGGATCGAATCGACGGGTCGCCGCGTTTAACCAGCGCTTCATAGGCCGCCACTTGAATCCGCGAATCTTCATTGTCCAGCAACCGACGCAGGCAGATGGCGGCTCCGCCCATCCCTCTGGTTTCTGTTAAAGCGCGAATAGCCTTGAATCGAAACTTCCCGTATGGATTTTCTGCGTGCATGATCATCGCATCCCCCGCAATGTGATCGCCCAGTCGAAGTCCGGCGACCGCAGCGAAAAAGCTGACATAATCTTTGGGGTGAGAATAGAGTTTATTGAGCACCGGTAGGGCATCACGGCCCAACCCCTCCAGGCAGGATGCGATCTGCGCATGCGGAGCAGAAGGATGAACGATTTCGTCGGCCAACTTACGCGCGATCACGGAAGCGGCTCGGGGGGTGCGCGAGAGATATAAACTGCGCAGCAACGTTAAAAAATGTCCCGTGTCGTTATAGTATTTTTCGGGGATGGTCAGTTGAACAAACGAGGGCGAAATCGCATCCGCGGTTTTTTCGTTGCCCGAGACAAAAAGATTGATACGCTCTTCGATGCGGCGCACCTGTCGATACGAAGGCTCCATCAGCACAAGTCGAATACGACGCTGTTCGGTGACGATGCCGCCGCCAATGATGATACTTTGAAGTTCGGAAGTTTGAGTCGCCGCGCCACTTTGAGAAAAAGGATTTAGAAAAACCGGGCCGCGTGCGTGAGCCAGGATGCGACCCATGATCGAGGTGGTCGGGCTCACCGGTTTGAACATTTCAAGATCGGTGGTGTACAGTCGGCCACCGCGCAGTGATTTGGTTTGCGTGCCGGAAATCGCTCGAACCGAAACATCGAAACGCGTTCCCCTTACAGCCGCCGGTGGAATATCACCCTGCACAATGACGACCGCAGTGTCCAGGTCGTCGATGAGGGCTTCCGGCGTGATATTTTTTACACCCACAATGCTGCTGGCGAATCGGTGTTGTTTATACAAGCTTTGTAGAAGGCGATCGTAGACATGTTTTGGGCAATCGGAAGATCCGTTCTTGCCCAGTCCGACAACCAGTCCGTATCCGCGAACCCGCATGGGGGTTAAACCCTGATAATAAGTATGTGAGCCGATGGTGTCTTTGAAGGCGACGGAATCCGCGTAGGGATTTTTACCCGCTTCTACGCCCAGTTCGATTTTCTGACGAGTCTCCTCAAACCACACGCAGCCGGGATTGAGACACATGCCCCATATCAGTGTCATCAACAAGTAGATTGTTTTATTGCGTTTTTTAATGTTCATTACTCCAAAGTCGTCGCCATCATCATTCATGCATTATAGGCCTCAAGTGTAGGAGATTAAAGCGGGATCGCAACCAGAACATCCGTGATGACAGCGATGGCTAAAACGACGCTGACGATACCGTTTAGTGTGAAAAAAGCGATATTCACCCGGCTATAATCGCCCGGATGAACCAGCGAATTTTCTACGGTTAACAAAATAGCCGCCAGTGCGACTCCCGCCATGTAAATCATGCCCATGTCCGCCACGAAATATAGCGAGATTAATCCGACGACCACCAGGAAATGTGAAAATCGGGCGATCCAAAGTGCTACCACAGGACCGACGCGCGACGGTAAGGAAAACAATCCTTCCTGTTTGTCGATTTCGATATCCTGACATGAATAAATAATGTCGAATCCACTGATCCACAGCGTCACCACGCCCATCAAGATCAACGCTTCAAATCCCAGCGTTTGGGGATGGATCGCAAGCCAGGACGCGACCGGCGAAATCGCGATCGCGCTACCCAGATAAAAATGCGACCATTGGGTAAATCGTTTCGCAAATGAATAACCGCACAGATAGATCAGAACCGGTCCGGAACAAAGAATGGGCCAGGTGTTTTGATAATAGAGATGAAAACCCAGGCAACCGATGCCAAACGTGACAACGAAGACGAATAACATTCCCCACGCAGCGACAAAACTGAGCTTGCCTGCCGGGATGGGTCTTGACGCGGTGCGCGGGTTACGAGCATCAATTTGTGCATCGACAATACGATTGAATGTCATGGCTACGCTGCGTGCGGAGACCATGCAGATTAGAATCAATCCGAGTTGCCCCCAATAAGGATAGCCGCGTTCTTCGAGGTTTCGACCGGCTAAAAAGGTAGCCATCAACGCGAAGGGTAGTGCAAAAATCGAGTGCGAAAGCTTGACCATGTCAGCCCAGATGCGTATGGCGGAAAAAATCGACGACATATTAACTCTTTGATGGTGAAGACGAGGGTTTCGGAGCGATCATCTGATCCGCCCAACGGATGTTCAACGTATGTTCGATGGAAAACAGGTCCAACACCTTACCCACTACCATATCCACAATGTCATCAATGGTTTTGGGCATCATGTAAAAGCCCGGCGATGCGGGACAGAATACTGCACCAGCTTCGGTTAAGCGCAGTGCGTTTTGCAGGTCGATGCGGCTCATCGGCATTTCGCGATGGACCACCAAGATCGGAAGAGCACACGTCTGAACTCC